>CAYQRA010000776.1:0-3534 GCA_964419315.1 uncultured Saprospiraceae bacterium
AAAGGAGGGGGCTATTATGCAGAATATCGAACGGATGATGCTCGCTTGACCATAGAATTGATAAAGACGGCAAGATCTTATGGTGCTATGGCAATCAACTATTGTAGTGCCCGTGATTTTACTTATGAAAAGGAAGAGGTTAATGGGGCGATGGTTCGGGATGAATTGACAGGGGAGGACTTTCGGATTCAAGCGAAGAAAGTAGTTTCTGCAGCTGGCCCTTGGGTAGACCGCCTTCGGCACCTAGATGGTTCGCTCAATGGAAAAAGACTACACCTCACCAAAGGCGTTCATTTGGTCTTTCCACACGATAAATTTCCATTGAAGCACACGACCTATTTCGATGCGCCAGATGGTCGAATGATTTTTGCAATTCCAAGGGGAAGAATCACTTATGTTGGAACTACCGATACCACCTATAAAGGTAGCTTAGATCGAGTGGTGGCTACCAAGGCAGATGCAGAATATTTGCTAAAAGTGGTTACCCATGCTTTCCCAGATATTCAATTGCAAGAAAGCGATATTTTATCCAATTGGGCAGGCTTACGCCCGCTGATTCACGAAGATGGAAAGTCGCCTTCGGAGTTGTCTAGAAAAGATGAAATCTTTATTTCTCCGCAGGGCTTAATTTCTATCGCAGGAGGAAAACTAACCGGCTATCGGAAAATGGCGCAAAGGATTGTTGATCTCGTATTTAAAAAACTAAAGCTACCTTTTGTGGATTGCACTACAGAGAAAATACCCCTTTCTCCCGAACCAATTGCCAATGCCAAAGCGGTCGAGGCTTTGATAAAAACGATGGAAGACAAAGTGAGCGCCCTTGGTCTTGACAAATATTTTGCTTGGTATTTGGTCACCAATTATGGAAAACAAGGAGAGGAGATTTTAGCTCAAATGAAAAATTATAAGGAAGCGGATATAGAAGTGGCCTTTGGAAGAGCAGAAGCTTGGTTTTGCGTCCATAAAGAAATGGTCGTTCGGGCAGAGGACTTTTTTGTGAGAAGAAGTGGTCGACTATATTTTGAAATCAATAGTATCGCCAAGATAAAAGATGTAGTCTTAGAAGATCTGAAAAATGAATTGGGTTGGGATGAAGAACGATTGCAAAAAGAAACTCAAGAATTAGAAGAGTTGGTTTATGATGCAACGCACTATTATGATAAAGAACTGGTTTGATCGAAAATAGAAAAACGAAAAACGAAAAATGAACGCAACAGCCATTATTACCTTCTTGCTCTTTACTGGTTTGGTAGCCCTAATTTCTTATTATAAAACCAGAAAAGAAAAACTAGACACCTCTGATGGATATTTTCTAGGAGGGAGGAATCTGGGCTGGTTTGTTGTGGGTGGATCTTTGTTTTTAACCAACATGAGTGCCAATAATTTCATTGGTGAAAATGAATCTGTTTTCACCGACAATATGTCGGTCATGGCCTGGGGAATGTCTTCCATTTTTGCAATGTTGATTGTCTCAGAATTCTTCTTGCCGATCTACCTAAGAAGTGGAGTTGCCACGACCCCTGATTTTCTGGAAGAGCGATTTGATGCCAGTGTAAAAAAATGGATATCAGTGGCTTTCTTGGTGGGTTATGTGATCAACTTGATGCCACCAGTTTTGTACGCAGGAGCAGTAGCCTTTAATGGGATGTTTGGTTTGGAGGAGCTGTTGGGTTTAAGTAATTGGGCAACCATTTGGGTATTGGTCTGGGCCATAGGAACGGTCGGTAGTATTTATGCAATATTTGGTGGACTAAAAGCCATTGCGATTTCCGATGCAGTCAATGGAGTTGGTTTAGTGATCGGAGGATTATTGGTTCCTTATTTTGGTTTGAAATATTTAGGAGATGGTTCCTTAGGAGATGGATTGCACACGATCCTAAACAATCATACCGATCATTTGAATGCCATTGGCGCTCCGGATGATCCTGTTCCATTTGCGACCTTGTTTACAGGTATGCTACTCGTCAATCTCAATTATTGGGGAACCGAACAATACATTATGCAAAGAGCACTGGGATCCAAAAACCTTGCCTCTGGGCAGAAAGGAATGATCTTGGCTTGTTTTGGAAAATTAATCTCTCCTTTGATTCTCAATATCCCTGGGTTAATTGCCCTTCACTTGTATTTGAATATGGAAAATACGGCGGAAGCTTATCCACAATTGGTAGGGGAAGTAATGCCGGCTTCTCTCATTGGATTTATGGCAGCCGTTATTTTTGGAGCAGCTTTGACCACTTTTAATTCAGGTTTGAATAGTTCTAGTACTTTGTTTGTACTTAACTTATACAAGCCTGCGATGGAAAAAAAGAATGGATCTGTTTCGGATGAACAGTTGATTGGCGTGAGTAAGAAATTTCAGGTGCTCTTGGCACTGATCGCCATGTGTATTGCACCCTTTATCGCTTTTGCTCAAGGTGGCTTTTTTGACTACTTGCAAAAAGTAGCTGGCTTTTTTAGTGTCCCTGTTTTTACTATTCTCTTTGTTGGTTTTGTGACCAAACGTGTTCCACCAATTGGTGCGAAGGTCGCTTTGATCTTCTTTATCATTTGTTATGGTTTGACTCAATTGGTATTTGATACGGGATTACATTTTCTCCATGTGCTAGCTATTCTTTTTGTTTTGAGTAGCAGTATCATGTTGCTCTTTGGGCGATTATATCCATTGGAAGTTCCCTTTGAGCAAGTCGATAAAAAGAGAGTTGATTTAAATCCTTGGAGAGGCCGACATGTATCAACTGTCATTTTGGTGATCAGTGTGATCTTAATTTACATTCTATTTTCTCCATTAGGAATAGCCACCTAAGCACAGTTAGTTTTTTAGACTTTTGAAATAAAATAAATTAATGGCGAATCTTACGCTAGCAAGTTGGAACGAAATTGAAATGATCTCTGGAATCAATGCGATTCCCGATGGTCAATTAGGGGTTTATGTAAAAGAGGAAACGAGTAACTTTGCTATCCGCCATACCATGGATCAAGAGGATGGAATTTCTACGCTACATTTTTCTTTAAGCGCTGAAGAAGCCATTCAACCCCAAGCCCTAAAGTTGGTTTGGAAAATCCCAGCGATCAATCTTCGAGGAACCTGGGCAAGCAATTATGACCACACCAAAAGAATCTATGCAGAATGGGAATCTACCTTGGTCAAATCACGCGTGGCTTTCGAAACGCCTGTACTCGGATTATACACCCACGATGACGCCAATCTCCATACTTTTGCTTGTTCCGATGCCCTCAATCTGGTACATATGGGAGCAGGTTTGCGAGAAGAAAGTTCTTGGGTTTATTGTAGTATAGAATTGTTTGCAGAACGAATGGCGATGATGCAAAATTTTGAGTTCAGTATCCGTCTGGATAGTCGAAAAATCCGCTACGAGGAATCCTTGAAAGATGTTGGCGAATGGTGGGCTGGGCCAGTTGGATATCCACCTATGCCTGCGCCAGATATCGCGCGTATGCCGATGTATTCTACTTGGCATAATTATCATCAAGAGATCGAAGAATCTACCCTGTTGTCCGAATGTAAAAAGGCAG
>CAYQRA010000777.1:0-3528 GCA_964419315.1 uncultured Saprospiraceae bacterium
TGTAAGTCGTAACGAACAGCTTGTTTTTTTGTTGAAAACTTCCGAATAAAAAGACCTATCAAATCTTTAAATCTGAATCACCATTCCCAAAGTCGGAATCAAAGACCCCGTCGGATCATTGATGTTTTTGAGTTTATACCGCCAATCTTCCATTGGGGCATCCGGATTGATGATCACCCCATCACCGATCGGTGATCCATTGGCATCCAATTCTCGATCGAGTAAAAGGGACCTTCGACCCACAGCATTGCTCGTCAAATTTTCGATATCCAAGTATAGGTTTAAGCTGAATTTTCTAAAGAACCATTTTTTATCGACCCGCAAATCAAGGGTATTACTGACATCACTTCGTCGGGTGTTCAGCAAGTCATAATCAAAAACGCCACTGCCTCTTACATCCCAATTAGACACCAAAGAAGACCTTAACTCGTCGAAAGGAGTATAAGGCAATCCAGATTGAAAACGCCAAGCAATTCCTATTTCCCAATTGCCCTTAAAACGTTTTCCTAGGGTTAGATTACCAATGTGTCGAGCATCCCAAGAAGAGGGAACGTAAGTTCCATTTTTATCTTCAAACTCACTCCACCCCAAGGTATAGGAAGCGATTCCGTAAAAGCCTTTATACAATCTTTGCTGGAATAAAAACTCTAAGCCATAGCTCCGTCCATCACTTCTCGGAACGGTTGGTTCATTGCCGATCACTCCGAAATCGCCACCAAGATTGGCCAAGGTGAGGCTATCTCTAAGTAGGAAAGGATAATCCTTGTATTGTTTGAAATAACCTTCTACGGTGATTTTAGAACTTGATGCTGTATTGAATTCTAAACCTGCTACCACATGATTATTTCGAATGTATTTGGCACCAAAATCCTTATTCACAAAGCGACCGTCTTCTTGATAACCAAGTACGGTATATGGAGGCAATTGATAATAAATCCCAGTATTAAAATTGACCGAAAGGTTTTCTGTTAAAGCATAGGCCAAAGAAAAGCGAGGCGACAATTGTTCCAGCGGATTATTCATATCGCTCGAATAAGTATTGGCATCTGCTCTCAGCCCCAGCGATAAGATCAAGCGATCTTCCTTTAATTTTCTACTGATTTGTCCAAAGAAATTATATTTGCTCATGGAGAAATCCGATTGATAATCAATGCTTACTGGTCCGGCTGGGGTAAAGATTTTATTAAAAGTAGAATTATTGTATTTCACAAATTCATAGCCAATACCATAATTCAATTTATAAGTTCCAAAGCGAGTGGTAGTTTCCACTCTGAGTTTGTTTTCAATTTCTTGGGAAACATAATCAAGGATCAGATTATCTTCAGAAGATTCATCATTCCCTTGGTATTTGATAGATTTATTATTGAGCATGTTTCTACTAAGGACGAAAGTCGTGTAGCCATTTTCTCGATACCTTTTATAAACCACCCCATTGGTATAATTCCATTGGGTACTGACGGGCAAGGCATTGAGGGTGTTTTGTTGCGCTTCTGTTTCATTCGCCTCAAGGTTTAATTCAAAATCATCTATCGCTCCCAGTCCAATAAAAGTCAATTCATTTTTCTTATCCAATTTGATTTTTACCTTTCCTTGGAAATCATTATAAATTGGAAGAAAAGGCAAACCCAGTGCTTTGAATAAAAACTGTAGATAAGACCTTCTGGCAGAAAACAAAAAAGTAGTTCGCTCGCCAATTGGGCCATCGAGGGTTAAACCCAAATCACTGGCACCAACCGTCGCTGTAAATCCAAGCCGATCTGTTCGACCATCTTTCATTTTAAAATTAAATACCGAACTCAGCGCATTCCCACGATTGGCCGGAAAAGCCCCCGAATAAAAATCAACTTCTCGAATAAAATCTACATTGATCATTCCCACAGGCCCACCAGAAGCTCCTTGGGTAGCGAAGTGATTGATATTGGGTACTTCGACATCATCGAGGTAAAAGCGATTTTCATTGGGTGCCCCACCCCGGATAATCAAATCATTTCGAAAAGAAGCCGTCGTCGTCACTCCGGGTAGGTTTTGAACGACTCTGGAAATATCTCTGGCTCCACCGGGGTTTCGTTGAATCTCCGCTACCCCAATGGTCCGCAAGGACACGGGACTTTCTTCTGTTTTCCGAAAGGGAGAAGCTTTTACCACCACTTCCTCCAAATTTTCAGTGACTTCTTCCAATTTTACATCTATGGTCGTTGGCCGCGAATTAGAAACTTGTATTTCATAAATGGTTTGCTCCGTAAATCCTACATAAGTGATGCGAATATCATAGAGCTTAGGCTCAAGACCTTCTATCCGATATTTCCCATCAATATCTGTGGTCGTTCCTTTATCGGTGCCTACCACCAAAATATTGGCAAACATCACCGGTTCGTTATTGATACTGTTGGAGACTTGTCCTTGAATGATACCTGTTTGCGAATGCGCAAAAAGAGGAAAAAAGAAGACTAGGAAATAGAAGACGATTGATCTCATTTTAAATAGGTTTTTACTAGCAACGTTAACAAGGATATACCGCTTTAGTTTATGCCCGCAATTAACAATTTGGACAAATCCGTAAAACAATCCTTTTTTCCTTCAACCACATGTCTATCTAATTGTTAATTTTACGCAATGGTCAAATCTTGCCACAAAACTAAGAAAAATGGATCAACCTTATTCGCACGGATCACCCCAAAATCGCTCGATGACTTTCCATCCTTACAACATTTATTTGATGTTGGTTTTGGCTGGAATAGTGATGTTGTTTTTAGCGCTTTCTGCTTCTTTTATTTATTCGAGAGTCGAAGGGCAAATCCCCGTAATCAAAGTCCCACCCATTTTTTTATTCAATACCTTAATCCTTTTGGGAAGTAGTTACACCATGGTTTGGGCCAAGCGCTGCTACCTCAATGATGAGACCGCAAATTATCAAAAAGCCCTCATGGCGACGATCGCCTTAACGCTGATTTTCATGGTGGCGCAATTGATCGGATGGCAACAACTATTCAATCAGGAAATCTTTATCCATTCCAATAATGGCGCGGGCTATTTGTATGTGATTTCCTTTTTGCACTTTGCGCATGTCATTGCGGGATTACCTTTCCTGATTTTATTTCTTTGGGCCGCCAAAAAACGCATGAAAGAACCCGTCAGTGTCTTAGTCTATTTCTCTGACCCCCTCAAACGGCTTAAACTTCGCTTATTGAGTGTTTATTGGCATTTTTTGGATATCCTATGGGTCTATTTGGTCTTGTTTCTTTGGATCAATTCTTTGATTGGAAATTAGAAAAGTCTTGACGCTATTACCTTCGGTAATGCGCGGCTCTAAGGGTCTATTGATACTCCACATCTTTTTTCTCTTAGAAAACACAGTCCCTAAAAATATAAAAACCCGATTGTTCGCTATTACCTGCCGGTAATAAGCGGATCTAAGTGTAGGTCTCCCGACCGACACCACTCCTTTGTTTGGTGAAATTTATAGACTACTTAGCATTCGAGGTCGGAGACCTCAACGTTGATCCGTTTACGACTTGTAAGTCGTAACGA
>CAYQRA010000778.1:0-3525 GCA_964419315.1 uncultured Saprospiraceae bacterium
AAGCGTTTTTTCTTCTTTTTGGTTGACTCACACACGGGATTTGTCAGAGAACCATTTGTTTTAAGAGTAGAAAGAAGATCTCTTCTAAGTGAATCCTTTAAGGGGAAGGAAGGGAGTTGAGGGGATGTTTAAATTTGAAATGGAGTGCCAAGCGGAAAAGATTCCTTAACTTTGGCGCGCAAAAAATAGACATTATTCTGTTTGACATTTGGTTTAACCCCATTCGCTATGAATTTTATCCAAAAGCTTTTTAAGCGTTTTTTTACATCACCAGAAGAAGAATACGATCCCATGAAATATTTGATTGTCGGACTTGGCAACATTGGCGCAAAATATACCAACACCCGCCATAATATTGGTTTTTTGGTAGTAGATGCTTTAGCCAAGGAGTTTGAAGTATCTTTTAAAACCGATCAGTTGGGAGAGGTCGCTGAATTTAAATTTAAAGGCAGAACTTTTGTTTTGCTCAAACCTTCGACTTATATGAACTTAAGTGGAAAAGCGGTCAATTTTTGGATGCAAAAGAAAAAAATACCCAAGGATAAAATACTAGTGATCATCGATGATCTCAATCTTTCTTTTGGTAGCCAAAGGCTACGAGGAAAAGGCAAAGATGGTGGACACAATGGGCTAAAAGATATTGATCGAGCTACGGGAGGGAATAATTATGCTAGATTGCGTCTTGGAATCGGAAATGAATTTTCTAAAGGTCGACAGGTAGATTATGTATTAGGAGAATGGACGAGTGAAGAAAATGATGGGCTACCCGAAATCTTAAAATTTGCAGCGGATACCGCCAAGAGCTTTGCTACGATTGGCCTCGCTCATACCATGAATCAGTTTAATGTAAAAAAATAAGTACTCGCTTTTTACCACATATTTTCTAGGTCTTTTTTGTTGAAAAGATGATTCCGCTCTATATAATTACTTTCCTTAGTCACCGATTTTTTCATCCCTCCTTTACCCGCCAATCTATACAGAAAGGCAATCGGTATTAGGAAGAGATAGAAAACCAAAAATAGTAAAACGGGCGTCATCACCGTTCCTAAAAGAAGAGTGACTCGCATCCAAATCCGATGGATATATCCAGCCATCGTTTTTGAAAGTAAGCCTACCAAACCAAGACCCAAACTGGCATTCGCTGCCCAAGGGATTTCAAATGCCAAATAGGCAATCAATAATACAATACAAAGTGCCAGCAAGGTTTCATAAGGCGATCTTTCTTGTTGCTTGTTCATGGGGCTTGAAGTTTAAAAAAGGGTATAAATAAAAGATCCAACTGCAGAGCTTTCTGCAAAAAGGACTAAACCACCAATTATTAAAATAATCAGGATTAAAGGCAGTAGCCACCACTTTTTTCGTTCTTTTAAAAATTGCCATAAATCTTTTAAAAATTCCATTATTGGGTTTTTTAGTATTTCATAAAACTGCTAGTCTAGTTCAAATGGTTTTGCAGCTATTCCTTTTTTTGCGTCTCGTATTTTCTGGTCTTTTTTATCAAAAATATAATTCCCTAAAACGAGATAGTCCATATCCGTTTGGAGAAAACAACGAAAAGCATCTTCCGGAGTACAGACAATAGGTTCCCCTCGCACATTAAAACTAGTGTTGATGAGCAAGGGATAAGTGGTCTCTCGTTCAAAGGCTTCCAATAGCGCATAAAACAGAGGATTGGTTTCTGCATGAACGGTCTGGATTCGAGCGGAAAAATCAACATGGCTTACCGCAGGAATATCCGTTCGTGGCCAGTCTAGTTTTTTCCGTAAGGGAAAATCGAGATAGTCTGCTGGGATTTTTTTTCGCCTTTTCGGTAAGATGGATTTGACCAAAAGCATATAAGGAGAAGTCGATTGTATCGCAAAATAGTCCTTTGCCTTTTCGGCCAAGACTGCTGGCGCAAAGGGACGGAAACTTTCCCGATACTTTATTTTTAAATTGATTTTCTTTTGCATTTCTACATTTCGGATGTCTCCAATAATGCTTCGATTGCCCAAAGCTCTAGGTCCAAATTCCATTCTTCCCTGAAACCAACCAATAACTTTTCCATTCGCAATGAGTTGTGCTACTGCTTCGCTCAAAGCTTTATTTTGATTAAATTTAGTGAAAGGTGATTTGAATTGGCGCGCCGTCTGCTCGATGTCTAAGTCTGAAAATTCAGGCCCTAAATAACTGCCTCCCATAGCATCCATTTTATCTAAAGCAACTTTTCTTTCCTGCTCAAAATAAAGATGATGAGCGGCTAATGCCGCTCCCAATGCACCGCCAGCATCCCCTGCTGCTGGTTGGATGAAAATGGACTCGAATATTTGGGCTTCTTGTAGTTGGCCATTGGCCACACAGTTGAGGGCGACTCCGCCGGCTAGGCATAGGTTTTTAGAACCGCTTAGTCGCCGAGCTTCTTGTGCCATTTTTAAAATGATCTTTTCGGTTACTTGCTGTATTGCAAGCCCCAAATTGCAATGCCACTGCTCCAAAGTGCTTTCTGGGATTCTTTTTTCAAAACCAAAAAGTACCGACCATTTTTTATCAGGTACCATCTTTAGTCCGGTTGCATAACTGAAGTATTCCTGATGGAGAAAGATGGATCCATCCTGATTTATAGTGACCAAATGACTTTCGATTTTCTGAACAAATTCTTTTACCTGTTCGGATTGTGGATTGCCATAAGGCGCTAAACCCATTAGCTTGTATTCTCCAGAATTGACTTTAAAACCTAGGAAATAAGTAAAGGCAGAATAGAGTAGTCCCAAGGAATGGGGGAAGTGCATTTCCTTAAGGATTTTGATGTTCTTTCCCTGACCATAACTAATGGTAGTGGTGGCCCATTCTCCAACGCCATCAATACTTAGGATAGCTGCTTCTTCAAAAGGAGAAGGATAAAAAGCGGAAGCTGCATGCGAAAGGTGATGTTCCGGAAAAAGTAATTTAACTTTTTGATGATCAAAAGCTTGGATGGCTTGGAGTTGCTGTCGAATTATTTTTTTTAAAAATAATTTTTCTTTCACCCAAATAGGAATTGCTTTTGCAAAGGACCAAAACCCTTTTGGTGAAAAATTATAATACGTTTCAAGGAGTCTTTCGAATTTTAAAAAAGGCTTATCGTAGAAAACAATGGCTTCCAGCTCTTGTAAGGAATAGCCTGAATATTGTAAACAAAACTGTATGGCATTACTTGGAAAAGCTGGATCGTGTTTGATGCGAGTAAAGCGTTCCTCTTGTGCCGCAGCGACTACGATACCATCGACAATGATCGCCGCAGCAGAATCATGGTAGAAGGCAGAAATGCCCAAAATGACGGTAGAGGTTTTAGAGGTTTTCAAAAAGAGGAATCTTTAAATTTGAGCTAAGCTACTAAAAAATGTACTAAGTGAGGGAGCCAAATAATTTTATCAAACCACTTTAATTAAATGTGCTCCCTTACTTAAAAGTTATTGAATAGAATAAGCTGAAAAATACTGTTTTATATAAATTTAAAATGCATCATTAGTGGAGTCAAATTTGCTTTTTACCAGTAGTTCCAAGGTC
>CAYQRA010000779.1:0-3522 GCA_964419315.1 uncultured Saprospiraceae bacterium
TCTATTGCCCAGTAAAAATAATACAGAAAAAGGACGAGCTAATTCGGGTTCTGCTAATGCTTTATTGGGTAAAGCTTACCTCTATACCGAGCAATACCAATCGGCTGCGGATGCTTTTGCAAGCGTAACGGGTTACTCTTTAGTGAGCGACTACTCTGATAATTTTAAGGAAGAAACAGAGTTCAATGAAGAGTCCATTTTCGAAGTGATTTATTCGCTAACCTACGGAGAAGCAGACAAGTGGGGCGAAACCGGAACCGGAATCAATGAAGTAGGATTTAGAGGTCAAGAGTATGGTTGGAACGATTGGTTCAACTCTTACCCAAGTGATCAACTAAGAGCAGAATTTGAAGACAATGACCCGCGTTACGCCGCTAGTTTTTATTCCAACGGTGAGTCTTTTGGAGTTGGAGGAAATAGTGGAACGGTAGCCATTCCATTGGAAAGACAAGCAGCTTGGAAAAAATACCAAAATTACTACAAACAAGAAAATGAAAACCAAGCCTCTGGAATCAATATGCGGGTGATTCGATACGCAGATGTTTTACTCATGTGGGCAGAAGCAGAAAATGAATTGGGTAATTCGGGCAAAGCCATCGACTTGATGAATGAGGTGCGAGATCGGGTGGGCATGGCCAATTATGGTTCTGCTGAAATGAATGCTAAATTTCCAGTAGGTTCCAAGGATCAGATTTTTGATGCTATCGTGCATGAGCGGATGATAGAGTTGTGTGGAGAGCAAGTCCGTTTTGCTGATTTGGTTCGCTGGGGATTGGCTGGAGAAGTTTTGGCGGGGACGGGATTCCAAACGGGTGTTCATGAAGTATTCCCTATTCCGATTAAAGAGATTGAAACCAATCCTGAAATTAGTGTAGCTGATCAGAATCCTGGTTATCAATAAATAAACCCTTTTCACTCTATGACCAGATTGGAAAAGTATAACCATTCTATTTTAATACTTGTTCAGGCACTCTTTTGGAGTGCCTGTTCTCCAATTGCAGTCGAAGTGGAATCTTCTGAATTTAAATTATTCGAATCAATCAGTCCAAAAGTTAGTGGTGTCCATTTTGTAAACCAAATTAACGAAAACGATACGGTGAATTATTTTTCTTATCCCTATTTGTACATGGGTGGGGGCGTGGCCATCGGAGATGTCAATAATGATGGCTTACCAGACCTTTACCTAACTTCTAATATGGAGGAGAATGCCTTGTATTTAAATCGAGGAGACTTGACTTTTGAAGACATTACAAGGACTGCCGGAGTGGGAGGAGATGATCGTTGGAGTACAGGGGTGAGCATGGCGGATGTCAATGGCGATGGACTTTTAGATATCTACGTTTCCGTCTCAGGAAAATGGACCTCGACCAAAAACCAATTGTTCATCAATAATGGAGATGCTACTTTTTCAGAAAGAGCCGAAGAGTTTGGTTTGGCGGATGAAGGACAAAGTACGCAAGCGACTTTTTTTGACTATGATCGCGATGGCGATTTGGATGTTTATGTTGTCAATTATCCGGCCACCAAATTTGATGCCCCTGCCTTTGCTTACAAGCAAAATCACACCCACGCCAAAAATAAAGATAGTGATCATTTTTACCGCAATGACCAAGGATATTTTACAGAGGTCACGGAGGAAGTTGGCCTACTCAATTTTGGCTTAGGACTCAGCGCTACTTCTGGAGATTTCAACCAAGATGGTTGGCCTGATTTGTATGTGTCCAATGATTTTGCCTCGCCTGATTTTTTTTATTTCAATACTGGAAAAGGAAACTTCGTCGACCAATTGAAAGAATGTACAGCGCATACCGCCTTCTATGGAATGGGAGCAGATGTTGCTGATTTTAATAATGACGGACTCCTTGATATCTTTCAAGCGGACATGACTCCGGAAGATAATTTTAGAGCCAAGGCGAATATGGCAAGTATGAATCCACAGTCTTTTTATGACATGGTCGATCTTGGTTTGCATCATCAATACATGGAGAATGCTTTTCAAGTCAATCACGGATTAAAGGAAAATGGTTTACCCATTTTTGGAGATGTTTCTCGGATGACGGGGACGGCATTGACGGATTGGAGTTGGTCGCCTTTGTTGGCAGATTTTGACAATGATGGATGGAAAGATTTACACATCACCAATGGTACTCGTAGAGACATCAACAATAAAGATTTTTTTGAAAAAATAAAGAAAAATTATTTTGGAACAAAGGGGCTCGAAAAATCCCAGCTTGAAAAAAACCTAAACATTCCCTCTAAAAGAGTGGATAATTATTTATTTAAAAATAATGGAGATCTCAGCTTTACTTCCACTGCCAAATCTTGGGGAGCGGATTTTGCTGGGTTCTCCAATGGCTCTGCTTATGGAGATCTTGACCTAGATGGTGATCTAGATTTAGTTATTAATAATATTGATGATCCGGCTTCTATTCTTAAAAATCAAAGTAGTGATCAGGGCAGAGCCAATTATTTGCGGATCAAATTTTTGGGTCCAAAGAACAATCAGTTTGGACTCGATTGCAAAGCAGCCATCAAGATCGCTGATACCCAGCAATTTGCCGAAAATAAAAATACCCGTGGATTTCAATCCTCTTCTGAATCAATTCTACATTTTGGTCTTGGAGAAACGGAAGTCGTAGAGGAACTAAAAATCACTTGGTTTGATGGAAAGGTAGAACTTCTCAAAGCGGTTCAAGCCAATCAGACCATTGAGGCCAATTATAAGAATGCTCAAGAAGCCCTTCCCGGAAAGAACCCTTCCAAAAAATATTTCTCTGCCTCCCAAGGGCAAACGAATATCGATTTTGTACATAAAGAAAATGATTTTGATGATTTTAAAAGGGAGGTCTTATTGCCGCATAGGATGTCGCGATTTGGTCCCGCACTTTGTGCTGGCGATGTGGATGGCGATGGATCGGAAGATCTTTTTATTGGTGGTTCCTTGCATCAAGCACCTGCTCTTTTTGCCCAGCAAACAGATGGCACTTGGAAAGATAAGACGCCGCAAGCTTTATTATCGGATCACCATTTTGAAGATGTAGGAGCCTTATTTTTTGATGCTGATCAGGATGGGGATGCGGACCTCTATGTGGTAAGTGGTGGAAGCGAAGCTATAGCGGACAAAACATTGCTGCAAGATCGGTTTTATGAAAATGTAAAAGGCACCTTACAGAAAAAAGAATCCGCCTTACCCGAAATAAGAGGTTCCGGCTCACGAGTGAAAGCTTGTGATTTTGATCAGGATGGCGACTTGGATTTATTTATTGGCGGTCGCTTAATGTCCGGTGCTTATCCACAAGCGGGGCTTAGTTATTTGTTGAGAAATGATTCGGCAGAAGGAGCAATTAAATTCACGGATGTTACCGATGAACTCGCTCCTGAGCTAAGAAATATAGGAATGGTTACGGACTTTGTTTGGACTGATTTTGATGGTGATCAATGGATGGATTTGATGATCGTAGGAGAGTGGATGCCGATTTCTTTTATCCAAAATCAGAAAGGTAAGTTTGTAGCAATTACCGA
>CAYQRA010000780.1:0-3515 GCA_964419315.1 uncultured Saprospiraceae bacterium
AGTATTGGTTTTCAGTTGATAGAAATTTAAACACGCTCTTACTCAAATCTTCACTAGGCAATCTTTGACGATCAAAGATTGCCTATTTTTATTCTTCCTTAGTCCGAGTAAAACTCAATTCTTTTGGCTTAAAGCATATTTCTAGTTAGATACACGACAAATACCCAAAAAATTTTATCTCTTTAGTTTTACTCCAAGTCCTGACATCTAAAGCATAAACCTCACACTTTCAGCCCCTTAGCGTCTATTCTTTTTTCCTTTTTATCATAAATATTAAATTCTAAATTTGGTTAGCCCACGAATAGATTTTAGCTTTGTCAAAACAAGCTGTTCTGGAGCGACTTTTAATTTCTAAACCGCGACCAAACTCATTTACGAATAGTTTGTTTAAAAACAATACAATGCCCGTTAAAACAGCCCTTATTGGTACAATATTATTGTTGGGACTTTTCATTTTTGGATGCACTGCAAAAAAAACCAGCCCTCCGAAAGAGACGTTCGTACAAGATCAAATCATTGTACTATTAGGTAAGAACAAGACTCCTACCCCTTTAATTGAAACGTTAGAAGCATACGAAGCGAAGGCCAAAGGCCCTACTAGTCGTAGCAAAAACCAATGGATCATTAGCTTTAATGCCAAATTGATCCAACCAGAAAAGATGCTTGAAAAAATCAAATCTTCGGAATCTGTTTTGGAAGCATCCTTTTTACCTCTAAAAACAGAACTTTAAATTTCTACGGTTCTAATTATAACTATTACAATTAAAAAAATGAGACCAATCACTCTACTCACTACGCTACTCTTTTTTTGCAGCAGCCTATTATCTGCCCAATCGGTCACTAAAAAGATTGATGTGGAAGTACAAGAAACTTTTGCAGAACATTTGGGTACCATTCCAGCCCTTAGACATTTAGTGCCTTTGCCTCCAACTGATCCTGAAAAAAGAAAAAAGTCTAAACTCCCCAAAAAGACTCCTAAAAACTTTGAAGGTAGAGGAAAGCAAAAAGTACTTTATCCAGAATTACAAAACGTTGGCCCGGATCCAATCCGCCAAACGGAATTCAATAGCAATAATTCATTTCCAATCGAGCCACTCGTCAACACAAGTGGACTGTTTAGCAGTTTTGGTTCCCCCCATGATCCAAGTGGAGATATTGGTAAAGATCATTATGTACAAGCGATCAATTCTACCGTCATCGGAATTTATGATAAAGAAGGGGATATCCTCACTTCTTTCTCTGCCAATACCCTTTGGAGCAAATTCAATTTATCCTCCGCAGGAGATCCAATTATCCTGTATGACCAAGAAGTGGATCGTTGGCTCATCACGGAGTTTCCAGATCCCAATTTTTTATTGGTGGCCATGTCCAAAACTTCTGATCCAATGGGAGAATGGGATGCTTGGAGTTTTTCGACGCCCAATTTCCCAGATTATCCTAAATACGGAATTTGGAATAATGCCTATACCGTAACCACCAATGAACAAGGACCAGGAGGTCTAGAAAGCTACTATATCAATAGAAGTGAAATGTTAGCGGGTAATTCTTCGGTCTCTATCCAAAGAATCGTTTTACCGGGAAACACCAATACCGAAGCGGGCTTTTTTGTAGCCACTCCGGTAGACTGGACGGGATTAACTCCTCCTACTTCTGACCCTGTTATTCTGGCCCTCAATGATTCTTCTTGGGGAAGTAGCCCTCAAGATGCGATAGAAGTTTTCTCGATTGATATTGATTGGAACAATCCAAGTAATACGCAAGTAAGCAGTACGTCTGTCTTTACCTCGCCTTATGATGCTTATGCATGTGAAGACGATGGTTTTGGATTTGCTTGTGTTCCTCAAAAGAATGGAGATGGCCTTGATGGCCTTCCAGAGATCATTATGAACCAGTCCATTTATAGAAATTTTGGATCTCATGAATCTATTGTTTTGAATTTTATGACCGATGTGAATGGAAGTGAACTGTCTGGAATTCGATGGATGGAATTGAGAAAAACAGGAGGTGCGGATTGGTCACTTTATCAGGAAGGAACTTTCTCTCCTAATGATGGCCTCCACCGTTTTATGGGAGCAATCGCTATGGACGGATCGGGAAATATTGGACTGGCTTATAATGTCACGAGTTCCAATTCTTTTGTCGGGCTTCGTTTTACCGGAAGGAAAGCAACAGATCCTCTTGGAGAAATGACGGTAGATGAATACCCTGTCGCAATTGGTTCAAATGTAATCAGCTCGGGTACTCGATTTGGTGATTATGCGCACATGTCAGTTGACCCCACTAATGATCATACTTTTTGGTATACCTCTGAATTTGCCTCTGGTGGCAATTCCAGAACTAGAATCCTTGCTTTTGAAATAGGTCGCTTTGAGAGAGATCTTTTACCAAAAGTATTTGTAAGCCCACAAAGTGGACTAGACTTAGATGCCACCGAGGTGGTTAGCGTAGAGGTAAAAAATCAAGGAGTACAAGCCATCACCAATTTTGATGTTGCCTATAGCTTTGAAGGAGGTCCACTGGTCTCTGATAATGTCAACTTCAACTTGCTTCCAGATAGTACCTACGTTCATACCTTTGCCACTACAGTGGATATGACGGAACTAAAAGATTATGACTTTCTAGCCTTGACCAGACTTGTGGGAGACGATGCGGTCAATAACGATACCATCCGACAAGTCATTAGCCGATTCGTTAGAGATGATGCTGGTATTTCGGCTATCCTTGGTGGTGAAAATATTATTTGTGGCGACAACACTACGCTTCAATTGGTCTTGACCAATTTTGCAACGGAAGATCTTACTTCTGCCAAAATCGAAGTTACCCTCAATGGCGCTCCATACGAAACCATTAATTGGACGGGACTTATTGCTCCCGGAGAAAGCGAAGAAGTTCCAGTAGAATTGATGAATCTTTTGGAAGGTAATAATATGGTGGAAGCTAGCGCTACAGAACCCAATAATAGCACAGATCAAAGACCCGTTAATGATGCGATGACCGAAGAGCTCGATGTCCAATTGGGGAAAAATGTGGTTACTCTGCGTTTGCGAACGGATTTCTCCCCAGAAGAAATTACTTGGGAAGTATTGGATGGCGACGATGAGGTAGTCCTCAGTGGTGGCCCATACCCCGGTCAATTCCTAGAATTTATCGACGAAGAATTTTGCCTCGATCCTGACCTTTGCTATACCTTTGTCATCAAAGATGCGGGGGGTGATGGAATCTGTTGTAGTAATGGGTCTGGTAGATATACCATTAAAGATGCCGATGGCAATGAATTGGTCAATAGCGATGGAGAATTTGGTTCCATTGAAGAAAATGATTTCTGCGCAAGTTCTAATTGCCTAATAAGCCTTGAACTTGACATCTCTAACGAAAGTGTTGGTGGCGCAATGGATGGGGTGATCATCGTCAATGCTTCGAATGGAGTGAGTCCTTTTTCTTATAGTATCGATGGCGGACTTACCTTCCAAGATAATAATGTTTTCAGCAATCTTTCTACCGGTGATTATAATGTA
>CAYQRA010000781.1:0-3515 GCA_964419315.1 uncultured Saprospiraceae bacterium
CCCACTCCGATTTTGTAAATTCACCAACTTATGTCCATTTGTATAATCCTAATACTTCATCCATAACGATCAACTGGGAAGATAAAGATGGCTATCAAGGTAATAGAACCATCCCCGGCGGACAAACAAATTATTTCGAGGTGAATGCCAATACCGGATCTCATTTTTATTCTATTGATGGAAGCAATTTTTATGCGATGGCTACCATTGATAGTGACCAATTAGGGAATAATGCTCGAAACGATTGGGGTTTTGCCTTGACGCCCGAAAGTAGTCTTTCTTCTCAAATTACGCTAGTTGGTTTCGCTCCTGGAGCAGTACCGACTTTTCCCAACACCGAAAATTCTTCGCCCATCTGGATCACCGCTGATCACTTTTCTGGCAGCGCGAGTACGGCCAATATTACCGTTTGTATTGATTTTAATGGAGATGGATATGGTGGGGGAGGTGCTCCCTTGACCGATTTGAATGGGAGTGAGTATGATGCCTCTATTGTTTTACGGCCTTTAGACAACGCTAAGATTTATGATCCTGATGGTGATCAAACGGGTATGCGTCTATGGGTTTGTGATGGAAGTAATGCCGTGATTGCGGGGGCATGGGGACAAGCGCCAGCTGATGTAGTTACAGAAGCACATGCACTGGATTTGGGAGTTGGTTTGCCCAATGGTATTCCATTTGCTGCTTCCAAATGTGTGGAGCTAAGTCGAGATTATAACTCTAATGGACTCTATGATGAATGTGATGAAATAACCTATACGCTATTGATTAGAAATACTGGTGTACTTCCTTTGTCTACCGGTTCGCTAAAAATTATAGATACCCTAGTGTCAGATATCAACTACATCCCTAATTCTACAAAATTAATTATTGAGGATGTGGTTACGGATATTGCTGATAATGGCTCTGGCTCCATTTTTCCTTTTGATGAAACTGGATTGACTTATGCTTCTTTGGTATCGCCCGGGGACTCGGTTATGTTTAAATTTGATGCCGTCATCGGCACCATCGGTAGTCCTAAGTTTATTCAAAACTTTGCTTACGTTACCAATGGTCAATCACAACTAACCTCAGAAGTATCCTTTCCCGCTCAGGTGCCTACTGGCCCACTCCTTGCTGGAATCCGTAATGATACCACCGTAAGTTGTAGTAATATTCCCGACGCTCCGGTTCTTGGTGCAGATATTTACACCATCAATAACTGTGAAGAAATGGATACTATTCCTCAAGGAATGTGGAGTGTCCATGAGGTGAATAGCGAACTTCCAGCTAACTCAGCTGCTCTGGTTTTTGATAATGATGCCAATACTTTTTGGATGACCGATAATTCAGGTAGTGGCCCTAGCCACCCACATGAAATCCAAATAGATCTTGGTGCTAATTATTTCGTTACAGGCTTTAGGTATTTACCCAGACAAGATGACTCGGATGGAAGAGTGAGAGATTATGAATTTTATGTCAGCGATAATGATAGCATCTGGGGGGCTCCTTCTGCCTCCGGAATTTTTGTAGATAATGGCTTTGAAGAAGAGGTGGTCTTTAATACCAACTATGGAAGATATATTCGCTTAGTAGCGCTCAATGAAGTCAATTTTAATCCATGGGCGGCTATAGCAGAGCTTGATGTTTTGCATTGTATCAATTATGCATCAGAGGAAATTGTATTTAACGAAAGTAGTACTAAAACCAACGATGGCTCGGCTACCGACGATTGTTATGAGATTACCAGAACTTGGACGGTGACTGATTATTGTAGTCGGATCAATACCTTTTCTCAAGTGCTTACGGTCGAAGATAATGAAGGCCCCGAAATGTTTAATCTACCCGCAGACATTACCGTAACGGATACGATCCCCGTAGCACCCTCCATAAATTGTGTCGACCCGGATTGTATTTTTGCTACCGATAATTGTGATCCCAATGTCCCCGTTGTTTTTAATGAAGTCAATGTCCCCAATGGATGTTTGTACGATATAGAACGAACTTGGACGGCTACAGACAATTGTGGAAATGTAACAAGCCATACTCAAACGATATCCGTTTCTTCTGTTTTGGCACTTTCGACAATGGTCACTTCTGATTTTAATGGTCGAGATATTTCTTGTGCCACGGCTACCGATGGTAGCGCTGAAATTACGGTGTCAGGAGGAACGTCACCTTATTCTATCGCTTGGGAAGGAGGTCAAAGTGGAACGGATGCTACAGGGCTAGGGGCAGGTACTTACTCGATAACCGTCACCGATGATATCGGATGTATTTCTATTGATAGTGTAACACTTATGGCTCCTCCTCCTATATTGATTAGCGCCAATGTGAGTTCTGATTTTAATGGAGAGGATATTTCTTGTTTTGGCCAAAGCGATGGTAGTGCCATCGTAACCGCAAGTGGTGGAACGGGGAGCCTTGATATCCTGTGGAGTAATGATAGTACCACTACTAATTTGACGAACCTAATTGCAGGGACCTACACCGTCACGGTAACGGATGATAATGGTTGTACCAATACGGCTTCCGTAACTTTGGATAATCCGACGGAATTGCAACTTAGCCTTGCAGTAAGCTCTGATTATAGTGGAGACGATATTTCCTGTCCGGGATTGAGTGATGGAGAAGCTACCGCTACGGCTACGGGAGGAACGGGAAGTTTAACTTATGCTTGGAGCAATAGTGTAAACACTCCAGTCAATAGTGGTCTTGCCGCTGAAAAATATTATGTAACGGTTACCGATGCAAATGGATGTTTTGAAATAGATTCTATTACTTTAAATGATCCGACGCCAATTGACTTAGCTATTGATACCGCAAATGACCCCAACCTTTGTGGAGGAAATGATGGATTAATAACGATGTCTGCGAGTGGTGGATCAGGAAGCTTCCAATATCGTTTGGGGCTAGCTGGAACTTGGCAGAATAGCCCTACTTTTACGGGGCTAGTCGCTGGGACTTATGATGTTTTTGTCAGAAATAGCGATGCTACTTGTGAAAGCGCGGCAACGGAAGTTGTTTTAGAGGAGCCCATTCCACAGGCTTGCCCGATCACTTTTGCCGTAGATACCACAAGGTTCTGTGATGAAAATATCAATGTTGCTTTGTCTATTCCGGCGGCTGCCGATGCAACGGGATACACATGGGAAATTCCTACCGAATTTACAGTCGTTTCTGGCTTGGGTACGACTTCCTTAGTCTTAGATTTGAATAATGCACCGCTTGGATTTTATGATATTTGTGTAGTGACCAATAGTGCTTGTGGCGACTCTCCTGACTGTTGTACTTCTATTGAACTGGTTGCATGTGCAGAGATTTGTAATGATGGTATTGATAATGATGGAGATGGAAATATTGATGCGGCGGATGATGAATGTTTATCTTGTGATTCTCTCTATACTTCCAATTTAGAAAATATTCAGCAAATTTCTTTAGCGGGTACCGCATCCGATACGCTCAATTCAAGTGTCTTAATCAATCAGGCGGACGCGATAGGGATAGACCCTATCAGCCAACTCCGGCGGCACTCT
>CAYQRA010000782.1:0-3513 GCA_964419315.1 uncultured Saprospiraceae bacterium
ACCGATTTTAGGCCCGGTTTCAATTAAGGCTACCCGCCATTTCCTATTCTTACCTTCGATACTTCCAAGATCAAAGGAAAAGCCAAAGGCTTCCGCCCCCATGGAAATCGTATTTTTCATTTGTATACGAACCGTATCGAACTCCAACCTAATGGGGCATAATATAGCGATGTCTATTTTCTCAATCGTGTTCATGGGACTTAATTTTAGAATAAAGATAAAAATTACATATTAAAAAATGTAACAATATTTAATTCTAAAAAAACTTCTTTCCTAAATTACAGCAGGTAATAGATGATTTTCCATCAAAGCATCTATCTGCGGATGTGCCCAAGGCTGTCCATAAGCGGTAGCCGTGATCACGATAACCAAAGGTAAATCTTTAAAGATGAAAATTTTATTTCCGCCGTTTCCGGTACAATAAGAAACTTCATAAGACTGCCCATTAACGACATAATTATCATTCCAAAACAAATAACCATAATGGCCTTTTGCCTCCTCCTCCCTTGGAACCTGCGGTGCAAGACTAGCTTCCACCCATGTTTTTGGAATAATTTGCTGCCCCTTCCAGCTTCCACCATTTTTGTATAGCTGGCCATATTTGGCAAAATCCAAAGCAGACATCCTCATTCCACCAGCCGTATTGGCCACTTTTTGGGGAGTATATTGCCATTGGTATTTTTTAATTCCCAAGGGCCCAAACAGTTTCTGCTCCGCATATTTTTCAAGACCACCGGGTACTTTTTGGTGTATAATATCTCCTAAAACCACCGCACCAGCGGTAAAGTAGACCCAATCTTTCTCCATCTCTTTTTCTGTATCCATAGGAAGGTCCAAAGTAAATTTCACCCAATCCTTTGCGGGATACATGTTTTCCTCATTACCAGGGGATTCAGGATCGCTGTCGTTTCCAACAAATCCAGAGCTCATGCTTAACAAACTTTGCAAGGTGACTTTTTCTTTTTTAGGGCTATGATTTTTAAAAGTTTTTAGGTCGTAAAATTCATCAAGCGTTTGGTTTTCATCTTTGAGGTGTCCCTCCGCAATGGCGATGCCCATCATCGTAGAGGCAAAGCTTTTTCCAACCGAACGAGTATCGTGTAAGGTTTCGCGATTCGCGCCATTGAAGTATTCTTCCAAAAGCAGTTCTCCATTCTTAATAACAACCATGCTAGTGAGTGCTCGAAATTCCTTTTGTAAGATTTTTTCATTGAGGTTAATTACTTGTTCTTCCTTAATCGGGGCTTCGGATAAGGGCCATCCACTAGCCGGAGCGATGCTTTGAATCGCCATTTCACTTTCGCTCACCTCAATTTTGACGGTATTAACCATCAAACTTCCTTCCGCAATCACTTTTCCAACAATCAGCTCCTCCGTTTCTATATAAGGACGTATTTCTATTTTCAATTCGTGATTACCGGCTCTAAGTGCTTTTCTTCCTCCCCCTCTTTCCATAAAACGCATCCATAAAAATCGTCCCCAAGAATCCTCTTCCTCGGTACTCGCTAAAGGCACGCTAAAAACGGTCATTGAATTTTTATAACTTGGCGATCCTGCTCCTTGATTTAAGTTCTCTTCATAAATCTTTTTTCCATCGACATAAAAAGTAAATTGATAATTGCCTTTTGCACAAAGCTCATTGACCGTAAGATTCGGTGCCAACTCCTGCAAATACCAAGTCAGCGTTTTGCCCAAAAAGGTCCGGATATTGAGATTCAAATCTTCCGTCAAAACAACTGATTTTAAAAACTGATCTTCTGAATATTCCTTGTAAGGGACATAACCTTTCATAAAAGTAAGCTTTCCGATATTTGCTTTGTGCAAATCCCCAGTCACTTCTCCTTCTTGCAATACCAATTCTTCAGGAGTACTACAGGCCATAAATGCTAAAACTAAAAATAATAATGGGAATAGATTTTGGTTTTTCATAGGTAAATTTTTAGTTAGAAAACAATCCTAAAATAACAAAAAAATCAGTCCTTGAGTGTTAATCAGCCAAATCAGTGGGGAATGGGGTATACAAAAGGAAGATATACTCACTTATTTTCCATATCCCCTTTTCTACCTAGGGTACGCTTAGACCTTGCGAATTAAATAGGGATTTAAGTCTTGTTCGATTTCTTCTTTTAGTAAACCTAGCGCGGTCTCTACTCCACCAGCATGCAGTAAATCCATACCTGCTCCATTGTTCTTTGGATAGGGATCAAGGATTCCAACATATACTTTTTTTACTTTTCGAGCAACGATTGCTTTGGCACAAGAAGGTGTTCTACCTTGGAAAGAGCAGGGTTCGAGGGTAACGAATAAAGTAAGGCCTTCGGTTTCTTCGGGCACCAAACTCAGAGCCATCGCCTCCGCATGATGCGCTCCAGGTGCTTGGGTATGTCCTCTCGCTATTATTGCTCCATCTTTTACAATTACACAACCAATCGGTGGATTAGGAAGGCAATTGGGCAATGCCTTGCGACCTTCGAGTAGGGCCTGTTGCATAAAAAAGTGAAGTGATGTTGACTCCATGTAGGGGATGACTATTTTTGGCAGCGGTGCCTGTGACATTAATTTTCCGCCAAGGGGCAGCGCAGCTGCTTGCAAGAGGCTTCTTTCCGGATGTTTATCCTCAGAAACAAATCTATATACAATTGGTTGACGGCAAGTAAGTGCTAGCTTTTACAGCCGTAGAAAGAATCCTCGGCTTAGGGGCTAATATTTAAAAAAAAATAGACCTCAAAAATCTGCATTTATCAACCATGCAAAACTTTTGAGGTCTATTTTTATTCAGCATTCGCACTGAATCGCGTCAACTAAAGAATATTAGCCAGCCAATTTGACGGCAACCGCATTGGGTCCTTTTGGCCCCATTTCTACTTCATACTTGACTTTGACATTATCCCGGATTTGATCAATCAGACCAGCAGCATGTACAAAAATGCTTTCTTTCGTTTCTTGATCGATGATAAAACCATATCCCTTTTCGTCATTGAAGAATTTGACAATGCCGGTTCTAATCACGTCCATTGCATTCTCTTCTCCTTTCTTAGGAGTACTGACATAAATATCTTCGGCCTTAATTTTTATTTTCTTAGCAGGATCTGGAGGAGTGGGTGTGAGATTCCCATTTTCATCTACATACATAAACATTGGTTCCTCTTTGATTCCTTCTTTAGCGTCTAGTTTTCTTTGTTCTCTTTTTTCTGCTTTCTCTCTCTTCCTCTTTTGTCTTTTCTTTTCTCTTTCTTTTTTACTGTAAGTTTCTTGCGACTTCGACATATTTTGATTTTAATTAATGAAATAAGACCCAATAGGATCAGAATTAAGCAGTGTACGAACAATTTAACGCTGAAATATTAGAATTGTTAATAAAGATACATAATTTAAAGCAAAAGAGTTCCAAAAACTAAGTCTTCTTTAGTTTAAAGTATTCTTAATTCTATGAAGTTGTTTAAAAAGTCGTGATGAAATTATTGATAAGTGCTTGGCAATCAAGACGAAGCTCCTTTTTTGTTTCGTAGCCAA
>CAYQRA010000783.1:0-2974 GCA_964419315.1 uncultured Saprospiraceae bacterium
GGCGGTACTCGACGATTCTGGACAAGAGTTTTTATACTATATCACCGATGCCGTAAGCCGCATGGGTATCCTACTAGATGATCTCCTAGATTTTTCCAGAGCAGGTACTCAGGCTCCACCGACCAAAATGATTCCAGTAGAAAATGTATTATTTTTAGTAGAACCTAACTTAAGACATCAAATTGAAAATTGTAGCGGAACGCTTAGTATCCAATCGGAAAATTTTCCGGCGATCAAAGCTCACCAAACCCAATTGCTACAGCTATTTCAAAACCTTGTTAGCAATGGTCTTAAATTTAAAGCAGCAGACCGCGATCCAAAAGTAGTAGTTAGTTGTGAACGAAAAGATGGACAATACCTCTTCTCTGTAAAAGATAATGGTATTGGTATTTCTGAAAAGAATTTAGAAAAAGTATTTGAGATGTTCCGTCGTTTACATACCCGAGAAGAATACGAAGGTACTGGAATCGGACTGGCTACTTGTAAGCGAATCGTTAGTACTTGGGGTGGAGATATTTGGGTAGAATCTGTAGAAGGAGAAGGCAGTACTTTTCTTTTTTCGGTCCCCGAGTCTATGGCCTCCCCTAGCCCACAAAAAGCAGTAGCTCTCAAAGCTTAAGACAATCGATTTTTAAAATCTTCATACCCAAAAGTTCGAATCAATTGTACCTCGTCTGCTTCTGTCCAAATAGCGATAGTCGGATGCTTAACGCCATTAAAGGTATTGGTTTTAACCATGGTATAGTGGATCATATCTTTCAGTACCAAACGATCCCCTACTTTAAGTTCTTTCGCAAAAGAATACGCCGTCAGATAATCTCCTGCCAAACAAGAAATTCCACCAATGCGATAGGTAGGTTTTCCCTCCACAGGATCTGTCGCGCCTTCAATCTCAGGACGATAAGGCATCTCCAAGGTATCTGGCATATGCGCCGTAAAAGAAGCATCAATCATCGCCGTAGAGATTCCATTATTTTCTACAATATCCAAGACCCTTGTTACTAAGTCGCCCGTTTCCCAAGCCACGGCACTACCGGGTTCTAAAATCACTTTTATCGAAGGATACCTTTTTTTAAAGTCCACTAATAATTGGATCAGATGTTCTGGATCATAATCCTTATGGGTAATCAAATGTCCACCTCCCATATTGACCCATTTGACCTGAGGCAGATAATTGCCAAAGCGTTTTTCAAAAGCCGCTAGCGTTTTTTCGAGGTCATAAGATTTGGATTCGCACAAAGCATGAAAGTGCAGACCTTCAATACCCGCTGGCAATCGCTCTCCCAACTGAGCCGCTAGTATCCCGAGCCGAGTACCTGGCGCACAGGGATTATACAGTTCCGTTGCCACTTCTGAATATTCAGGATTGACTCGCAAGCCACAAGAAATTTTTCCTGAAAAATTTTTCAAGTCTTCTTGGTGTCGTTCATATTGAGCAAGCGAATTAAACGTAAGATGGCTACTCCGTTTCATAATCTCTTCAAACTCTTCTGGCAAATACACTGCTGCATAGGTATGCGCTTGGCAGCCCATTTCTTCGACGCAAAGCATTGCCTCATGCAGCGAACTCGCAGTGGCTCCTGCCAAATATTCTTTGACCATCGGAAAAGTGCTCCACATCGCAAAGCCTTTGAAAGCTAAAATAATTTCAACCCCTGCTTTTTCTTGCACATACTTCAGTAATTGCAAATTTTTGCGCAAACGTTTTTCGTCTAAAAGAAAACAAGGAGAAGGAATCAGATTGGATTGAGGATTATACATCTTAAAAAAACTCTTTTGAAAAAAGGAAATCAATGTTGAATATTGAGTATCCCACTTTTCCGTTTATAATTCTATATCAATTCCTATTTTTTCCTGCCAAGGCAAACCATATTCGTTCATCTTATCAAGGAAAGGATCAGGATTAAATTCTTCTACATTAAAGACCCCAGCACCCGTCCATTGTCCGGTCAAAAACATCATCCCACCAATCATCGCAGGAACTCCGGTAGTATAAGAAACGCCTTGTGCCCCTGTCTCATCATAGGCCGCCTGATGGCTACAGTTATTCCAAATGTAATAGGTCTTTTCCTCTCCCCCTTTGAGGCCTCGAATTCGACAACCGATACTGGTTTCGCCAGAATAATTTTCGCCCAATTCTCCGGGGTCTGGTAAGACGGCTTTTAAAAATTCTAAAGGAATAATGTCTTGGCCTTTGAATTGGACCGGTGCGATTCCGGCCATTCCAATATTCTGAATCACTCTTAAGTGCGTCAGGTACTCCTGACCAAAAGTCATCCAAAAACGCGCACGTTTTATACTTGGATAATTCTTCACTAGCGACTCCAATTCTTCGTGATACAGTACATAAGAATCCCGAGCACCGATGTTGGGATAATTCAATGATTTCTTGATTTCAAAAGGTTCCGTTTCTATCCATTCTCCATTTTCGTATTAACGTCCTTTCTGGGTTATTTCTCGAATATTTATTTCAGGATTAAAATTGGTAGCAAATGCTTTTCCATGATCACCGCCATTGCAATCTACAATGTCGAGATAATGAATTTCATCAAAATGGTGTTTGGCCGCTCTGGCTGTAAAAATGCTAGTCACCCCTGGATCGAAGCCACATCCCAAGATGGCCGTAAGGCCCGCTTCGCGAAAACGATCTTGATAAGCCCACTGCCAAGAATATTCAAATTTCGCTTCGTCTTTAGGCTCATAATTGGCCGTGTCCAAATAGTGAACCCCCGCAGCCAAACAAGCTTCCATGATCGTCAAATCTTGGTATGGCAAAGCCACATGCAAGCAAATAACCGGCTTAAAGGCCTTCATTAAAGCAGTCAGCGCAGGAACATCTTCGGCATCAATGGCCGCTGTCGTTAAGGCGGGATGCCCCGTTGCTTTTTGGACCTTATCCTTGATGACATCGCATTTGGATTTGGTACGACTAGCCAGTAGTATTTCGGAAAAGACAGCTGGATGTTGAGCACAT
>CAYQRA010000783.1:2984-3513 GCA_964419315.1 uncultured Saprospiraceae bacterium
GTGAGTCAATACAGTCCCAACTCCTCCGGCTCCAATGATCATTATTTTTGACATAAAAATTAATAGTTTACCTAATTAATAAAAGTGTAACAAATGTACTTAAAAAGTGATTTTATTTTTCTAAAAAAGTCTAAAATAAATTAGAATCCCCTCTCCGACTCCTGCTCTAATAAATCTTCGCTTGGAAGGGCCTTAAAATATTAGTTCACATCATTCGTTTTAATAATATCTTTTCAATACTTTTAAGCGTACTTTTATATATTCAAACCATTAAACCTAAGCATTTTCCCTAATAATTTCACGGAAAATGGTCTTATTAAATCACTAAAACCTTTACCATGAGCCAGCAATTTTCATCCAATTCAATTGCTTTTCCAAACCCTTTTCGGAAATCTATTTTTACCTTCTTATTATCTACTCTTTTCCTTCTGAGTTCTTGTATCGCCAACAGAATGGTTCCTTTTGATCTAGAGGCCTTGAATATGGGTAAAGAAATCAAAAATGAAGCCCTCAATTTAATGGGCTTAGC
>CAYQRA010000784.1:0-3505 GCA_964419315.1 uncultured Saprospiraceae bacterium
TGGATATTGGATATTGGATATTGGATATTGGATATTGGATATTGGATATTCAACATCCCCCCTCACCCTTCTTTCATTTTTACTAAAAACTTCCGGAGCTTGTGCAAGCCATCTAGCGCTTCTTGCTTTTTCATTTGACGATCTTTATTTTCCTTTAGCTCTCTTTTTGCACCTTCCAAAGTAAATCCTTTTTCCTTTACTAAATGATAGATCAGTCGAAATTGATTGATGTTTTGTTGGGTAAAACGGCGATCTCCTTTACTGTTTTTATGTGGCCGTAGCAAGTCAAACTCAGATTCCCAAAAGCGGATCAAAGACTTTGATACGTCAAACATTTTAGAGACTTCTCCTATGGAGTAATACAATTTAGTCAATTCTTCTTTATTGATCGGCATACGCTTAAGCTTGGATTAGCTAGTAAAATAGGATAATATTCTGAGAATTACAATGATCGCAGGAACGGAATACTTAATGGCTTAACATCGACAGG
Organism: uncultured Saprospiraceae bacterium; assembly: GCA_964419315.1. Taxonomy (GTDB): domain Bacteria; phylum Bacteroidota; class Bacteroidia; order Chitinophagales; family Saprospiraceae; genus CALLVY01. The sequence goes on from CAYQRA010000784.1 coordinate 491, forward strand.
GAAATGAATGTAAAATGGAAGTAGCCCAAACAAGCCTAAAAACACGTAATGATACTACTTTAAGACAACCCCTCCACTACAACATCTCTTTCAATAATTCTTCCGCTGCCTTTGGATTTGCTTTGCCTTTGGACTGACGCATCAATTGTCCCATAAAGAACCCAAGGAGGTTTTTCTTACCCCCCTGATACGCTTTAACCTTATCTGGATTTTGTTCCAAAATACTTTTCACCAAATCTTTTAGAAAGTCTTCATCCTGCGATTGAATCAATTCCATCTTTTTGGCGAGTGCCAAAGGAGCCTGACTAGGATCTTGTAAAAGTGCTGGAAAAAGTTTTTGGTAGGCAATGGTATTACTGACCTTATCACTTTGGATCAAATCAATAAATGCCGCCAGTTTTTTTGGTGTCAATGGAAAGTCAGAGAGTCCGATTTTTTGTTCCTGTGCTTCTGGCAAAACTTTATTGATTAATAAATTAGCAGCAGCTTTATAATGTTTGGTTTCTTCACAAAGGGATTTAAAATAGAGAGCCGTTGTTTTTTCTTGCGTTAGCAAAGTTGCATTATAAAGAGACAAACGATAAGTACTTTGAAAATCTTCTAATAACTCCCAAGGTAATGGAGATCTATTTTCGTGCAGCTCTTTTAAGTACGCTTCCGAGATAACAACTGGAGGTAAATCCGGTTCGGGGAAATAGCGGTAATCATGTGCATCTTCTTTGTCGCGAAGCGGTGTAGTAATCCCAGTGGCAGGATCAAAATTTAAGGTTTGTTGTTTAACGGCACCTCCCGATTCGATAAGATCAATTTGTCTTTTTCGCTCAAACTCAATCGCTCTTTTGGCAAAACGCATGGAGTTGAGATTTTTGACTTCGCAACGTTCGCCATATTCCTCCGCTCCTTGCAAACGCACCGACACATTGCAATCGCAACGCAGCGATCCTTCTTCCATATTTCCATCCGACACTCCTAAATAACGCACCAACTGTCGCATCCCACTCATCAAAGCATCCACTTCTTCGGGGCTTCGCAAATCTGGTTCGGTTACAATCTCTAGCAAAGGAACCCCTGCTCGATTCAAATCAACCAAAGTATTTTTTGGATCTTGATCGTGAATGGATTTCCCTGCATCTTCTTCCATGTGAATGTGGTGAATTCGAATGGACTTAAAATCTTCTCCAGAAGGAATACGCAAACTACCTCCAATACAGATGGGCTTTCGATCTTGGGTAATCTGATAGCCTTTGGGCAAATCCGCGTAGAAATAATTTTTCCGATCAAAAGTATTTTCCAAATTTATTTTACAGCCCAAAGCCAAACCCAATTTGATAGCAAATTCTACCTGACGCTTATTGAGACGCGGCAAGGTTCCGGGATGCCCCAAAGAGATCGCACTGATATGGGTATTTGGTGCTCCACCAAAACGAGCATCATCACCACAAAAAGCCTTACTCGCTGTAGCCAATTGCACGTGAACTTCAAGGCCAATAACCGTTTCGTATTTTTCGTAAATAGACATGGACAGAATGATCTGATTTTAAAACAATAGAAAACTAATAAAAGAAAAGAAGACTAGAAAAAAGATTGCTAAAAGCGCATAAAAAAAGAGCAACAATAAGTACTTGATCAATGTTTTAAAAAAGGATTGACCATAGACTTTTTTCATTGCTACAAATAAGTACACAAATATGCTAAGACCTATTATGAGAGTCAAGTTCCCGGGCAGATAAATACCGACCAAAATCAAAAAGGTGCCCAAGAAAAAAACAAAGGCATGTAGATGAAAACTAAAAAAGAGATGCTCTACAAAAAAACGCTTTCTTCGATAATATAATATTTTCAAAAACAGCGCTAAAAAAGGCATCATAAACAAAAGCATAATCGGTACTTTTCCGAGCATAAAGGAAAGCCAACTGCTATTGTCCTTTACCATTTTAATCGCTTGCCGCAACATTATTTTTTTAAAAAAAGTAGCATCCTCCCAATATTTTTCAACCAAGTCGCTCGCTGATGAATTCCTAATGTCATCTGGTCGAATATATTGATTATTAGCAAAAATACTATCGCGGACAATCTCAAAACCGGAGACATTAAAACTACTGGTATCAAAGGAAATCATTTCATAACTATTATCCACTTTGAGCACCAAACTATCCATGGCTTTGATCGCAAGGGAATCCGAAAAATCTTTGGCGACTTCGATTTTCAAAGAATCCAATAGTGCTACCGTTTTCGATTTTTCTAAAAAAAGGTCAACGCTTTTGGTTATTTGATTTCCACTTCCTATCCTATCGCCTAAACTGAAGGTCACAGCGGCAAAGAAAAAAATGGCCGAAACAAAAAACATTCGAATGGGATGACTATAGGATTTATGTCTCCCTTGAAAATACTCCTGTGTAAGCTTCCCCGGAAAAAATAAAGCCGCAGCAGTTCGTATGGTTTTGGAATCTAGATTAAATATATTGCTGACCAGCTCTGCAAAAATTTCTTTAAGCGAAACCTTTCCCGTCCCATGCTTTTGGCCGCAGTAGGCACAAAAGATCGAACCGTCCTGTTCTTTAGGAGCAGCACAATTGAGGCAACAGGAGGTATCTTTTTTTTCTTCCATTTTATTTAAAAGAGCAGAACACTTAAGACGATCGCAATAACAAAACTAAGTACTACAAAAACCCAATATAAAACTAAAGACAAGAAAATAAATTTTAATAAAGTTTTCCACCATGGCTGCCCATAAAAGCGCTTCATTGCCAAGACCAAATAAACAGCAAAAAGCAAAGCAAAAATGACGGTCGTCCAAAACGGTAAAAAGGCTAAGCCTAGGAGTTGAAGACTTGCCAAAACAAAAAAGAAAGTATGGGTATGAACCGAGAAAATAAAATGTTCAACATAATAAAAATTCTGACGCCAATACAAGGGAATTAAACCCAAGCCCAACAAAGGGATCAGGATCAAACACATCCAACTCACTCTTCCAATCATAAAGCGTAAAAAAGACCGACTATCTCTAATCACTTT
>CAYQRA010000785.1:0-3505 GCA_964419315.1 uncultured Saprospiraceae bacterium
ATCAGAAAAAACTCTGCTTTGGCATTCCAACCAAGCCCTGCATGAAAAAGATCTTTCTCTGCTTCCGCTATGGCAATTACCGTATCAATTTGCTGTAAAGCTAGCGCCATATTCCCATTCCCCATGGAGACATAGACTTCTGATAACTTAAGTTCCGCTTTGGTCTTATCGCTTTGCTGCGCCAACAAAATGTATGGAAAAACAAACACGATAATCATAGAGAAACGGAATAGGAATCTTTTCATTTTAAGGAGGATATGGTTTTGCTTGGTGCTTGGTTCAACGGGGACAACTAATGGCTGATGGGATTCTTCCTTTAGCATTTCATCCAATAAGCTTAGGCTTTCTAATAATTCTTTTGCCTCTTTTTTGGAGACTCGCAAGGTCTCTGGCAATGGAATAATACGGGCTTCGTGTGATTTCTTTTGATTCATTCCTTGATATTCAAAAATACTAAATGATTTTTAAAGAACGAATAAATATTCAAAGTAAACTACACCCGCATGGGTGAAATTGGAGACTAAGGGTGGATGGCTAATTGGTGGTCAATTTTTCTAGACCCTTGCAAGGAAGTATCTAGGCAAATAGAGCCTAGTGCTTAATAGTCGTAAAGACCAACAAGCACTAGGCTTCGACAATTGATACTTCTCCCAGCATTTAAAATCCCAAATAGATTTGCTAGTATTTCGTTTAAAGGTTCTGAAACAATGGATGAGTATTTTTTATTTCTTCAGCTGCGCATTTTTTTCTTGTACTTCCTTAATGAGTCTTAGCGTAGTGTTGAGCTGGGAGTCTATGTTATTGACTCTATCTGAAATGCTGGGTATCACTTCTAAATTTGGAGAAACCGGTTCGTTTTCTTCATTATAACAAGGGGTAAATAATTTGGTCGTCGACACTCTTACTCTGAGCCCCGTCTTTGGCAACATTTGAAACATGGCATTTGCTCTAAAAACTTTGGTCCCTCCCGTAGGTTCTCCGATCAAGACGCCCATATTATAACATTGAAAAGTAGAAGCAAAAGAAGAAGCAGCGGAGTAAGATTTTCGATCGATCAAAAGATAACAAGCGCCGCCAAATTCATACTCTTCGGTCACTGGTGGTTCATTGAAAAAAGCATTCTCATTGACGTAAGTATCTATTTCTCCCTGAACTACTTCTTTTACATTAACATAGTGTCGTCTTGGTAGGCTTGAAAAATTGGCAAATTCAATCCCACGGTAACGTTCGGTATAATAAGAACGATATGGATAGCTTATTTTCATTCTAGACTTAGCCATCGTTTTGAAGTATCCATCATGGATGTAATGAAATAATTCAGAAGCTACTTTTGGCCAGCCACCATAGTTCCCTCTTACATCCAAGATGATGGAATGTATTTCATTTTTCTTTATTTTCTTAAACGTCTTAATTAGAAATAAACGATAGTTATCTAGGTCCGAAATAGCAAAAGAGAAAATATCAATTTTCGCAATCCCCGGTTCCAAGATTTTAAAATCGTAGGGTTCTCCTCTGGCAATTTTAGTCTCTCGTTCCTCTCTTAAATCCTTTTTTTGTACGGTCTATTCTCCATAAGGCATCGTGGATACTTTCACTTCTGATGTTTTGAGTTGGAAAGTCAATTGATCGGCTTGCTTAAACACCAGGTAAAGCAGCAATTCGAAATTCCTAGAAATATAATCATTTCTAAATGGGAGGGTTTCATAAGAAATATGAGGACTTACTGTTTCTATAAACGAAGCTATCGTCATCCCATTGATTGACAAAATCTGTGCTCCTAAAGGCAATTGCTCATCTCCATATGATTTGATCACAAACAATTCTCCTTCGTTAGATAAAAACACTTCACAAGGAAAAGCGCCCTGTTCTTTTCTAATTTTATGCATCCAGTATTTTGGCATAGCCACACTAGTATGTCCATCACCAATTAATGCGGCTAGTTTAGAAATATTTTTATAATTCTCGATGATATCTAGTTCGACAGAAAGTTTTCCTTCTGTCTCTTTAACGATCTTTTGAAAATCTTTTTCGCTTATCTTAGCATAGGGATCTGGGTGTGCATCAATCGTGTTTAGAAAAACTTTTAAGTCCTTTTTCATTTGCTTTGGAGTCATCATTTTTAGTTCAACTTGTCCAAGCAATGAAAAATGGAAAAACATTAACAGGATTCCTGAAAGTAAAGTAGGTTTGGTCATTTTTAACGGATTGTATTCTAATCCGAGAATTAGAAATGGTTTTAGTTTTATCGTTCTTTGACAAATCCCGTGGTCAACCAAAAATAAGAATAAAAAAGTGACTGAAGGAAGCGTTTTTTACTAGCGTGAACCTCCGTTGTCGGTTTCTTCTTTTTGGTTGACTCACACACGGGATTTATCAGAGAACCAGTTTTATAAGCGAAGTTTCTATTTTTAAGATTGTAGGGAGGATTGGCAAAATCAAATCAACACTTTGATCTGAAAGTGGATCTAAGAGAGTTAAAACATCTTCTTGAAAAAGTTTACCTAGATCGGAAGGACAGAATGGCTTTAGTTTTCTTAGTTTGCACAACACTACACAACCTTAAAAGCAATTTTAGGGAAATTTATAGAAAGGAACAAGAAAAAACAGAGATGTTTTTTTTATAAGGAGTATTTTCGGAATGACGTTGGGGTAACAGAGATTAATTGCCTAAAAGAATGTTCACTCCAATTTCATGAGCAGAACCAAACACAGGGCCATAATTTTGGAAGTAATTACTAAAGGAATAACTAAAAGACATTAAGTCATTTCTTCTTCCAAAGTCGATCATCAAACCAACCTCGGCATTGACCTCTTTAGTGGAAGCAGCTCCAAAACTTAACCAAAACAATTGTTGATACTCATATCTTAATCTCGCAAGAACATGTAAAGGAACGGCATTTACATATCGAACTTCTGCAGAAGGCTCGAACCAAGAACCTCCTCCCAATTCGATCATCGCTCCTACTACTCCTTGGTAATGCTGAACCCTTTCAAGAGAAAAATCATTATTGTTTTCTTTGAACAAAAGATTAAGGCCAAAAGTCTGAGGAATGGAAATCCCTGCAAAATATTTTTCCCCTAAATAAATCATTGCGCCAATTCCAAAATCAGGGTATAACTTAGTTTGGTTTTCACTTGCGATATCTCCAGATTCTAAAAATTGAAGTTGATCTGCTTTCACCCGATATTGTACCATCCCTCCTGTTATCCCAATGGATAATAGACAGTCTTTTGAAAATTCTATTCCATATCCTATTTTGCCATACAATCCATTATAGCTGATCACCCCAGTTTGATCACTCACTATATTCCCACCAAACAAAAGGCTATTATCTTCATTGAAATGAGACAAAGAACCCGCATAAGTCCGTGGAGCATCCTTTACCTTAACCCATTGAGATCGGTAACAAAACGAAATACTAGTAGGCGTATAATATTTAAAATAACTACTTGAAATCGTTGCTGGATTATCAAGCGCACTAGACAATTGATTTTGGTTAAACAA
>CAYQRA010000786.1:0-3503 GCA_964419315.1 uncultured Saprospiraceae bacterium
AAAATCTAAAGTAAAACTGCCAATCTGGGTTTTTATTAAAAGGACCAAATGAAGGATTTGTATTATCTATATCTTTAATGCGAACATTCTACTTTTATTCCCACAAGTTCAATGTTAGAATCACCGTTTCTCCTTTAAATTTATGGTTTTCTATTTTTTGGGCAGCTAATAGTAGGAACTACGGAATGGCTGTTGATTAAAAATTCACCCCTAATCCGAGGTATAAAAATTCTAAATTTCCGATTCCACCTCTAAACATAAAATTATTCTTTTCATACCGGACTCCAATATTTCCATAAAACTGATAACGTTCTTTTTGTTGGGTATAATCTACATTGGGTTCTGGGTCAAATCCACTTGCCAATTTGTATCGACTATAGGCTAGTCCTCCATTCAATTCTACCAATCCGATTAATTGTACGGCTGATAAACTCAAGAAATTATCATTTACTTTTTCATTCGTATCATAATCCAGTCCGTTGTATAAATAATGTCCATAATTCAATTTCACCTTAGTTCTCCAATCCTTCTTTTCAAGGATCGTTCTTTCATACGAAAAAGAAACTTGACTAGAAAACAGAACCGTTCCAACAGAAACATAAAGGGAATTTTTGAGGTAGCCTTCTACTTCTTGAGCAGTTGCAGTTTTTAGATTGGTAAAAACGACAATGGTAATTAGAAATAGAAGTTTTACAATTAGCTTTTTCATTTTTCCAGATTTTAGTTTTTAGTTTTATCCTTGTTCAATGGAGTAACGTTCCAAATAAAAAATATGCTTCCTTGCAACCTCCTTGAGGTTTTTGGAAACTGGGGTACTCCTAACAGTCTAGGGATGCTATAGCAGGATACAAATTTCCTTGTTAGAAATTCTTCTTGGGATAAAATTTCCCAGAAAATCATTAATTTACAGTCAAATTATAAAGACATGTCTAATACCCCAAGATTCATTTTCCTCGCGTTTCTGTTGCTTCCCTTTTTTAGCGATGCTCAAGGGAGCGTGGAGTATGATAGCTTGATGTCGGTATACCATTCCCAAACAGAAGACACCATCAAGCTTAAGTTATTAGATAAATTACACAACTCTGTTCTTTTCAAAGACATCAAATTAGCCAAACAACATGCAGTCGAACAATTAGCCATTGCCAATCAAATCGATGACAATTACTATAGAGCGGAAGCCTTTTATAATATTGGAAATTGCCATAAGAATCTTGGCCAAATAGATTCAGCAAGTTATTATTTCGTGCAAGCCAAAAACCTATATCTCGCAGAAGAATATCGGAAAGGGTTGGTGGAGACAAACAGAGTTATTGCCATACTTGAGTTGAGTAAAGGGAATGATAAATTGGCATTAGAAATCGTTGATAGTAATCTGGTTCATCGAATAGCGATGAAGGATTCCGCTGGATTAGCTGCTGATTATAATTTAAAGGGAGGAATTTACGAACACCAGGGGAATATAGAGTCAGCGATGGTCAATGTTTTAAAAGCGCTTGGCCTCTATGAACAACTTGGCAATCAAATTGGGAAGGCCGACGCACTGTTGGTCTTGAGTGCTTTAGAAAATGCCCATGACAATTTTGAAAAGATGCTGGAATATGACTTGGAAGCCCTCGATATTTACCAAGAAGCAGGCGACTTATTGTATACCGCTCTTACTCATAGCGGAATTGGAGGAACCTATAATAATATGAAAGCCTACGAAAAGGCCAAGCCCCATTTACTTTCAGCCATTGAAATAGCCGAAAAGCTCAATTCATCAGATATACTCGGAGATGCAAAAACCAAACTTGGTAAGGCATTTAATTATACCAATAATTATGTGGCAGCCATTAACACCCTAAAAGAAGCACTGGTCCACAACAGGGCTAATAATCGCGCCTTGAACCAAGTCAGAAATCTAACCTTACTAGCCGATGCTTATAAATCCCAAGGCCAATACCGCAAGGCCATTGGTTACCTTAATGAAGGTATCGGGCTAGCGGATAAAATAGGTGCAGTAGAAACCCTATACCAAGCCTATGCATCGAGGTCAGGGGCTCATAAACGATTAGGAAATTTCAAGGAGGCGCTTAAAGATCATACCCAGTACAAAATCTTGCAAGACAGTATTTATAATGCTACAAAACTGGACGAAATTCAGCGAATGCGTACCAAGTTTGATACGGAGCGAAAAGAACAGGCATTGATTATCGAAAAAAACAAGGTATCGCTTTTGGAAAAAGAAGCGAAGGTAAATACCCTGCAAAAACTATTGCTTGGTCTAGGCTTAGGCCTTGCCCTCCTCCTTGGCCTTATGGGCTATTTTGCCTTGCAGCAAAAAATCAAGCGCAACCAGTTGGAAAAGGAAAAACTCGATGCAGAATTGGATTTTAAAAAGAAAGAACTCACCACCCATGCTTTGCAACTGGCCAAAAAGAACGAGTTTTTAGAAGGCTTGAAAGGAAAAGCCGAAGTACTAAAATCCTCAGAAGATGCCCAACGCGGCTATCAAAAACTCATTTCTTCCATCAATTTTGACTTGCAAGATGACAATAACTGGGAAAATTTTTCCAAGTATTTCGAGGAGGTCCATCAGGGTTTCAACAAAGCAGCAGTACAAAAATTTCCGGAGCTAACTTCCAATGATTTAAGGTTGATGGCACTATTGAAAATGAACTTATCTTCTAAGGAAATGGCTAATATTTTAAATATTTCGATCCCTGGAATAAAAAAGGCCCGGCAACGATTGCGAAAAAAAATGGGCCTCAATAGTAAAGACTCCTTAGGGAACGCTGTTTTAGAAATTATATAAGCAACGCTTAACGGTGAAGAGCTCCTAGCCCCCTCTCCTCTATTTTTTTATGAAGTGATGTATGGCATTATTTACCATTCCCTAACCTTGAAAATTGTGGATAATCTCAATTATAAAAAACCATAAAAAAACTCCTCTTAACTTTAGGGGGAGCTTTTTTATTGGAAGTATTTTATGGGTCTGTTTTTTATGCCACTAGTTGATAATAACTCTTTTTTCTTTCCATTTTTGAATGCTCCTTTTAAATTCCTTGACCAACTCGATATGGTCGCTACTCACATCAAAATTATTATCGGGATCCTCCGTCATATTAAACAGGGCGGTTTGGTCTAGCGTAAGGTTCCATTTAAAAAACCAATCCTTATTCCTCAGCCAATAGGCTTCGACTTTTTTTCCCATCATGTCTTCTTCTGATCTAATTTGATTAACCTTTCCAATTATCTCTGTCCGTGGTTCAAAGGTTTTCCCCTCAATGGCTGGACGATAAGATTGACCATGATAGTCCAAGGGAATTTCTAAATTTACATAATCCAATATAGTGGCAGGAATATCCGCGCTCTCGATAAGGTAATCGTAATTTTTATAAATCCGGTGCAATGCCAGATTAAAGGCCAGAATGTTGGCTTCACCCGGAACCTTCGAAAGGGCAGAGTTTATTCGGCGAAGTTTAAAGTCGATTTGATGACCATATCGTCTGGAAATACCCTCG
>CAYQRA010000787.1:0-3503 GCA_964419315.1 uncultured Saprospiraceae bacterium
ACAGGCATCATAACTTCCAGATTGAATGGCCGGAACAGTTCCGGAGATACTACAGAATCCATTGACCCCATTTGAATAATCTAGCGTAGGAGGACTTGGTGCTACGCCCGAGCAAGAGACGGTAATTGGCCCTGGCGGATTTTCAAAAGTAGGCGATGGCGCTGGAGTAATTGTGATGACTTGTTGCTGAGTAATCACTCGACCACAATCATCGGTAAACTCCCAAGTAAAAACACGTTGACCGCCACAAACGTTATAAGAACCCGATTGCGTAGCGGGTGCGGAACCGGATATTTCACAATTTCCTGTAAGGTTATTGGTATAATTTAAAGGCGCTGGTAAGCCCGGTACATTTTCACATGTGACGGTCATATCTGGAGGAAATGGGCCGATAAAAGCAGCTTGCGGAGCGGGATCGACCGTGATGTTTTGAACGTGGTTGATCGGATTACCACAACTGATGGCTTCCCAAGTAAAAGTAACGACTCCCCCACACTCATCAAAAGTCCCAGATTGAACTGGCGGTGCCATTCCTTCAATCAAACAATCTCCAATACCGCTATTCGAGTAAGTCAAACTTGGGGCATTTAAAGAAACAACATCACAGCTTACCGTCATGTCAGCAGGAGGATTGATAAATACTGGAGGTGGTGCGGGATCAACCATAATGTTTTGGGATTCCGTAATGGTACGACCACAGAGATCCACATATTCCCAAGTATAAGTAATCATTCCGCCGCATTCATCTGCGGTACCAGATTCGAGGGGTGGAACCATGCCCATGATTTCACAATTGCCAATTTCATTATTTGTAAAAAACAAATCAGGACCACTTCCTGAGGACGGGATATTATTGCAATCGACCGTGATATCTGCGGGAGGATTGAGAAAGGTCGCTGGCGGAATCGGATCTATGGTTATGTTTTGGGATTCCGTAATTGTACGACCACAAACATCTGTAAATTCCCAAGTATAGGTAATCATTCCTCCACAAATATCCGCAGTACCAGATTCAAGTGGTGGAACCATCCCCATGATTTCACAGACGCCAGATGCACTGTTGGTATAAGCCAAGTCTGGCCCAGGCCCTGAAGGTAAATTATTGCAATCGACCGTAATATCTGCGGGAGGATTGATAAATACAGCCGGAGGTGCAGGATTGACGGTTACATTTTGGGAATAGATAATCGGTCGATTACAGAGATCGATAAACTCCCAAGTATAAGTAATCACTCCTCCACAAGCATCTGCACTACCCGTTTCTACTGGCGATACAAAACCTGTAATCTCACAAGCGCCAAGGACTCCATTGGTGTATAATAGATCTGGTCCTGAAGTAGGAATATTATCGCAATCAACGGTGATATCTCCGGGAGGAGCGATAAAACTTGCTATTGGTGCAGGATCTATGGTGATGTTTTGGACATGGGTAATCGTTCGGTTACAAGCGTCCGTATATTCCCAAGTGTAAGTGATCAGGCCACCACATAAATCCGTAGTCCCTGATTCTACCGCTGGTACAGAACCTGAAATCTCACAAGCACCCGTTGCATTATTATTATAAAATAAATCGGGAGCACCAGTAGGCGCATTATCGCAACTGACGGTGAGGTCTCCGGCAGGATTAGTAAAAGATGCAATTGGTGCAGGATCTACCATGATGTTTTGTACATGGCTTCCAAGATTGCCACAAGCATCGGTATATTCCCAAGTACGAGTGATCGTTCCTCCATTACAAACATCTGCCGATCCAGTTTCTACACCAGCTACCATTCCGGTACCATCGCAGAGGTCATTCCATTCTTGATCAGTCATTGGGAGTATCAAATCTGTACAAGTCAAGGTTTCGTCTATTGGTCCATTTGGAAAAGTAGGTAAATCAGTATCTTCAAAACTAACCACGAGTGGCTCTAAGTCGCAGCATTCTACGCTACAATCCAAGCTACTAATATTGGAACCAATACTTGGAATGACAGAGGCACCAGCTGTTTCATAATTATAACTGTAAATGGTATAGGTTTCACAAATCGCGGAGGTAAGCATCCCCATAGTTCCCATGACGATATCGATGATACTTCCGGTGGCATCGACGACCAATAATAATTGGGTATAGGCTGCATCTGTATTTTGTCCAGTAACATCAAAGGTGATTGTAGACCCTGGACAAGTTGGGTTGGGCGTTGCACTGACCATTCCGGCTTCAGCACCACAAGCAGGTGTACAGTTGAGCCAAGGTGCGGCAGGGCCTGTCCAATCCAAATCAAAACCCGTAGAAGTACTGAGCCAATTATCAATTAAAAGATAATAACCTTCTCCTGGATTAACCGGCAGCATGGATACAAATCCATCCCCACTTGGTGGTTCAGAAGTATCCGTTGCTCCCATTCCCAATCCTGTAGTCGGACAAAAGCCACAGGCTGCATCCGCAAAAGAACAGCGAATCGGAGCCCCTAGAGCATTACAAGGAACATCTGGACCAAAAATAGCAAAATCATAATCTTCTCCAGCTCCACCATTTGGAGTTAGGGTAAAACCGAGTGGCAAATTTGGAGGAGCCCCCGCTTGAATTTCAAAATAATACCAAGCGGATTGGTGTTCGCCAGAAAGGCAACCATCACTATTTCCACTAGGAGCAAAATCATTGATTCCTGACCCCGTTGGATTAAATCCAATTTGGGCATCACTACAAATAATTTCGGCGGTAGCACAATCCGTATTGTCTTGCGCAAAGAGGAGTTTCGAGAAGCATAAAAAAGAAACTAGTAAGACTAGTTTTGGGAGATAGAATTTCATCATTCAAAATGGTTTCGGTGATCGCAACTGAAGTCTTCAGAATATTTCTTGGGGAATATTCAGGCCCACAATAATTATTTTTACTTTGACCTAAAGCAAGTCAAGTTTTTGGTTATCTCTTTATAGGAGATCAAGATGGTAGGGGATTTTATATTTGTTTGAACGCTCATGACCACGAGGGTATGAAGAAAAGGAAAAGGGAAAAAAGAATTTTGGGTAGTGGCTAAGCTTTCCATTTCGATACTGCATAATGGTTTATTCATTCCACTATAAATAATAGAGGATGTCAAATATTAATCTTCTGCAGCGAAATCAGCACACTAAATATAGCGTTTTTTTTCAATATCAGAAAAAAATAAGGTCCTAATATGGTTAAAAAGCAAATTTGAGCGGCCTAAAAATAAAATTGGGGTAGAACAAGTTGTTCTACCCCAATTGGTTAATTGGTTTCATAGCGTACAAGTCACGCCTAAAAGGTTAGAAAGAAAGATATAATATAGCCTATTGAGTAAAATTCAATCAACTAAGCTCTGTGATGCCATGCCTCCAAAGGAGGGAGAGCAATTGGTCAATCTAGTAGAGCTAGCCAAGGAATTTATCCATACTATTCTGGCTATTTCGGTCTTTTACTGAAGACTAACTTCTCTCTCTTCGATCATTTTTCGAATATTAATCAAAGCATAGCGCATACGGCCAAGAGCAGTATTGAT
>CAYQRA010000788.1:0-3500 GCA_964419315.1 uncultured Saprospiraceae bacterium
ATTTTTATAAAATAGAAATTGTTGTTTTTGATGAGCTCTGGTATTGATGCCTTGTTTGTAAATAAAAAATATGATTCAAGTAATTATTGTCGAAGATGAAGTAAATAGCAGAGAGTTGATCGAGCAAATGCTTGTCAACTATTGTGAGGAAGTCAAAGTACTTGGAACTGCGGTTGATGTAAAATCTGGAATTGAATTGATTCAAAAAGTAAAACCGGATTTGGTTTTTTTAGATGTGGAAATGCCCGGTGGAACGGGGTTTGATATTTTAAACGCCTTTGACCATCCAGATTTTAGGGTAATCTTCGTGACGGGTTATGATCACTATGCCATCAAAGCCATCAAATATTCTGCCTTGGATTATATCCTAAAACCCATTGACCTCCAAGAACTTCGCTTGGCGGTAGAAAAGGCAAAATCAAATATCCTCAACTATCAGGAGAATATTGTCTTTTTTAAAAAACAGATTACTCAATCCAGTAATGAAGAGCCACAACTCCTAATTTCTGATAGTCGCGTTCATAAAATAATTAAAATCAAAGAGATTATATTTGTGGAAGCAGAAGGCTCTTATATCACTTTTCACCTAGAGGGGGATCAAAAATGCATGACCACCAATCCTTTAAGGTCTTACGAAGATTTACTCCCTGAACACTTTTTCTTTAGAATTCATAAATCCTACATTGTCAATTGCCAAAAAGTAGCCCAACTAGACGCTGGTCGCGGTGGTCACGTTCATCTCAAGAATGGAAAAACACTCCCTGTTGCCTTCCGTCGCAAGCCTGCCTTTTCTCGCTTTTTGGAAAATTTCGTATAAAAGTAATATAATTACGTAAGATTTTTTTGCTTCCTGACGCGTTCGGAGAAAAACCTGACGCGCTTAAAAAGATAGCCCTCTATTTCTTTCCTTTCTTTAGCTTTCCCGATAAATTGTGTTTGTAAATAGTGAAGTTATTTAAGAATAGCTAAATGATTTATTCGCCTTTGCTGGCAGATTTTCAAATCATTCAATTCCAATACTTCAGTTATTAAATTTAGTTCTCTCTATAAAAAATTGCGCTAATTTTTTCAGAAAAAATAGCTTTCAGTTAGGTTGAAAAATCTAACTGATTGCTATTTTCTTTAATCATTTGCTAGTCTAAGTCCTAACAAAAGTTGTCTATCAACTTTGCAACAAAAAATATAATCTAAAAAATAAAAGCTTAAAGTTATTTAAGTGTTTTGAAGGGAAGTGATTGGAGGCTAAAAGACTTTATGCTCAAGGACTAGGCATAAAGTCTTTTAGTATCCAATCACTTGATGATAAATTTGGCCAAGCCAATTTTTTCTAATCTAATAAAATACATGCCTGCATTTAGTGGACTAACATCTAGCTGTTTGGTATATCCCCCATTGCCATGAGCCGTCAAGATTTGCTGACCAGCTATATTATAGACCTCAATAAAACCTAGTGGCTTGGTCTTAGACAAAATATTTAAACTTCCATCTGTGGTGGGTACAGGAAACAACGTGACTCCTAAATCTTCTGCTGGATAATCGACCACCCCAGTAGTCGCAGCATTTTCACAATTGAGGTCTCCATAAATATTTACATTAGCAATACTCGTCCAGTTGGTAGACGAACTATTTCCAATGCCTATAAATTTTACATAGCGACCTACTGTACCTCGCAGACTAAATTGCTGTTCGGTGGCTACACTGACCCCAGATTCTTGGGAAACCGTATTATCAAGGATGGTTTCAAATGGTCCGGCAGCTTCTTCGGCTACTGCAATAGAAAAGGTAGTCGTTCTTTCATCAGACTTCCAAAAGTTGATACCAATTCTAGTCACAAAATAAAGTTCCCCGAGATCAAAAGTGATGGACACTTCTGGTTCTGTATCTGGATTACCCGTCCAATAATTCGTAAGGTCGTCATTATAGGCATTCTCCTCAGAAACATCGGGTATCTGCTGGGTTCCTTTGGCGGTCGTTCCAGTAATTGGAAGTTCAAAAGTAATGGAACTAAGCAACTGTACAACCGATAGATCATAAGACACATCACTTCCTCCTGGCATTTCATTGAAAGTAATGGTTCCTGTTCTCTCGGCGCCAGAATCATTTTCGATGGTCGTGGCGGTAATAATAGCCGTTCCCGATCCCGTACTGACATCAAGATCCAACCAAGACAAACTTTCCGTAATGCTCCAATCAACATTGGCGAGCACTTCAAAAGTCAGAGTGGAACCGCAGACGCCAAAAGTTATTTCTGGAACAGAAGTGCTCAAGGAACTAGAATTCGCCCCAAAGCCAACGCTTACCCCAAGGTCAGTATTAACATAGGGCAATCTCATTCCATCGGCTCCAAATTCTTCTGCTCCGGCATCAAAGTTAGCATCTCGATTACCGCCCAAAATATCCTCGGTCAAGAAAGAATAATTTCCAATACCCGCATCAACAGGAGCACTTCCATTGGTCAATCTATGAAAGTTGCCATCATCCGCCATATCAGTATCTGCAAGATTGGAAATATTTCCTTCTGACAAAGAAGATCCAGAAGGTGCTGTTATTATTTGATAATCATCGACACTGGTATTGTACATGATATTATTGGCCACTACCAAATTTTCTGGCTCTTCGCTGAGGTTGGTGCTCACCTCCGTGCCGATTCTTAAAGCATAATCACAGTTTACAAAAGTATTATTAAGGACTTGGGCATTTCTAACTCGGTAATAGCCATTTAAGGCACTATTTGGACGGCCATTGGATACATTGATTCCTCCGGTGCCGTTAGAAGTAGAATTGTCTGGCTTTTTAGAATTGATGCCTTCAATATAATTATTATAAATTTTGTGGCCTTCGCCAATCACACGCACCCCTCCGCTAAATACATTATCCTCGGCAAAAAAGTAATTATTATAAACCTCACAGTTATCCCCATGCCTAAGCGTTAGAGAACCGGCATAATTTCTAAAGGTGTTGTTATAGT
Organism: uncultured Saprospiraceae bacterium; assembly: GCA_964419315.1. GTDB lineage: Bacteria > Bacteroidota > Bacteroidia > Chitinophagales > Saprospiraceae > CALLVY01. Next base: position 2,969 of record CAYQRA010000788.1, read on the forward strand.
ATTTATTACTTCCAGATTTATTCGAGATGACTTCTATTTCTCCGAAGAAATTATAAAAATAATTTTCATAGACCTCTGAAAAGGAATCATCGAGGGAGGTACTACTATTGCCTATTCTAATGGCATCTTGGTCATTGTCTTCATTGATTCCGTTGATCGGTGTTCTGTCCGCAAAATAATTGTGGTGGATTTTTAGATAATCTGGTTCACTTGAATTTCTATTGTCATTGATGATACTACCGACACCATATTTGCCAATAAAAGAATTATAGGCAATTTCATTGTTTTGCCCATCCGTCAAAACCCACTTGAAGGTCATTGTTTTTTGAGCCTCCGTACCATTATAAGTATCGATTTTATTACTGAGGACTTTACAGTTATTACATTTTTTCAGTTCAATGACGGGCTCTATGGTACTTCCACTAGTCACTAGGCTTTGAGGGTCTTGAAAAACCAAACCAGAGATGCTTAGATAACTACCTTCCATGTACACTCTTGAATTACCGGTCAGCAATGCTGCTCCCGGATTTTG
>CAYQRA010000789.1:0-3496 GCA_964419315.1 uncultured Saprospiraceae bacterium
GCTTGAACTCAATGACTTGCAAAAAAATCATCTATCTATTTTAAAACAACTTCTTCAATTTATAGCTATTATCGCTAAATGCAAATCATAATTGAGTGGATGGCACAATTGATTGAGTGGATGAAATAATTTATTGTGCAGCATGGTATTGTTAAATAATTTCATTTTGGAAATCTTCCTAAATTGATTAATTTGCTTTAAAAAAAAACAAAAGCGATGGATGATGAATTTATGAAAACCCTCGAAGAGGAATTTTCTAAAAGACAAAACGAATTAAATCACAGGCCAATAGCTGATTTTGATAACTTATCTCCTCAAGATATGTTCAACCTTATTCACAACCCCTTTGAGAATGAGTGCATACTCCAATACAAAAAGGTAATTCCAGGTTCTGTATTAGAACAGATTCCCTTTTTAAATTTAGTTGAATATTTCTTGAATAGGATAGAGCAAAATGGATTTATTAAATTGACTTCAAGAGGGAATCTACCCACCAAATTTGTAAAAGAATTATACTCTTTAAGGTTGATTAAAGAAGAAACAATTGAAAGTGGTATTTCCAAATTAAGTAAAGAAAGTGATTCGATAAGTATTTCAAATTTGAAAATCATCTCAATGTTGAGCGGCTTAACTAAAAAGAAACATGGCAAATTAAGTTTAACAAAACAAGGACAAAAACTAATAAAGCCTGTTAATCGAATCGGATTGCTAAAGGAAATCTTTAACTCGTATGGTTTTAAATTTAACTTAGGTTATCACGATGGGTATACTGAAAGTAATGGTACTCAAACTTGCTTAAGCTATACAATCTTCCAACTTTTAAGAAATGGCGAACAAGAAAAGAACATTTCCTATTATTCACAGAAAATGATAAAAGCCTATCCTCACCTTTTATTTGATTTTAATGATTCCACTTATTCTACTCCTGCTAAACAATTTCAATCATGTTATAGGACGAGATTAATAGAACGATTCCTAAAATGGTTCAATTTAGTGGAAGTAAGATATGAAACTGAAAGAGAATCTATTTTTGATGAACTCTACTTGAAAGCGAATTTAATAAGTGAAGTATTTGAGATTAAAAATGAAAACTTCAAATTTAAAAAAGGAAAATACTACGCCTAACAGAGCTATAAAACAATAAATAGCTAGAGCAACTACTCGAAAGCAAATGATTGCTTTTGCAGAAGATTGGAATCAATCAAATACTAAATTCCCACCCTACCCCAATGACCAAGTTACCATACTTCGTATTTATTGGAACAAAACAAATCACTTCTAGTTTTAAAACAAAGTCTGAATCAAATCTGGACAGATAATAGTATCTTCACCGCAAAGGAAAAATAAATGAACACCTACGACATCGCTATCATAGGAGCAGGTCCGAGTGGCACTGCCTGTACCTTAGCTCTACAAGGCAGCGGATTACGGGTGATCTTAATAGACAAAGATAATTTCCCCAGAGATAAGATTTGTGGCGACGCCATACCCGGCCCATCCTTTAAAGCGATGGACAAAATCAATACCAAGTGGGGACAAGCGATGCGAGCATTCGCGGATAAGGAAACGGTGAGTACTTCCAAAGTTTTTGCCCCGAATGGAAAGACCATTTCCCTAGATTGGGTCACTTATTCCTATAATAGTAAACGCCTTGATTTTGATCATTTTCTGCTGCAATTGGTCAAATCAGAAACAAAGGTGGAAATAAAAAATAAACGCTTACAAGAACTTCGGAGAGTAAAAGACGGTATCCAATGCCACTTCAAAGAAGGGCCGCCTTTAAAAGCTGCTCTGATCATTGGATGTGATGGCGCAAACTCTATGGTGAGAAGACAACTGGACCAATCTCCTAAGGCGCTGGATAGACCCGGAGCGCTAGCGGTTCGAGCCTATCATATTGGTGTGGAGGGAGTACAAGCTGGAGTCAATGAGTTTCACTTTTTCAAGGAACACTCTGGTTATTTTTGGATTTTCCCATTGGCCAATGGCTATACCAATGTTGGTTTTGGAATTTCTCAAAAAAAGAAAGCGCAGCTAAATTTACGAGATAGTTTGCAGCAGATCATCCACTCCGCTCCCAGCATTGCTCCGCGCTTTAAAAATGCAAAAGCAATAGAAAACACCAAGGGTTTTGCCTTGCCTATTTGGGGAGAAAAAAAGGCCATTTCTGGCAATAGATTTATGCTTTGTGGAGATGCGGCTTCTCTAATTGACCCACTACAAGGTCATGGAATCGACAAAGCCATGTGGAGTGGTTTATTGGCTGCGAAGCAAGCCGTCCATAGTTTTGCATCCGCTGATTTTTCAGCAAAACATTTTGCTCAATATGACCAAGAAGTTTATGCAAAAGTAGGTGGAGAACTATCCCGGAGTGCCACCATTGCGCGTTCGATTATTCGGTTTCCTTGGATGATTAATGCGGCGGCATGGATCGGTCAACACAAGCAATTCACACAGTGGACGGCCCGTAAATTAAAAATTTAGCGAACGCTAAAATTGGTAAAACCACAAAGGCTATTCCCCTCTTCTCAAATACTCCCCGATCTCCACACCTTCGAAATACAATTGATCTACCAAAGCATTTCCGCCGTACACTTTTACCTCTAAAACAACCGCTTCTTCTACTTCTTGAATGTTTTGATTTAAGAGTTCTCTATATTTTTTTTCGGCCAATGGAGCTAGTTTTTCATTGAGGTAATACTTCTGAAGACTTTCAGGATTTTTTAGCCATATTGTATGTTCATTCATTCTGGAAATATGCGTTTGGATATATGCATTACCTGTTGGTCGATTGGTAGTAAATCCGGTAAAATAGGCATAACCGCTGGTATCCCGTCCGAGGTGAGCAAACACTTTCTGCCCTACTTCTAACCTCAATTCTTTATCCAAATCAAAACTGGGTTCAAGCAGATTTAACCATATAAATTTCCCTCTAAAAACATCATAAGGATCAACGGGCTGAGGGCGAAATTGAAAAACTTCTCCCTTAGATAAAATTCGCTCTTGCTTCTGAATCGTAGAGATCGGTACATAGAGGTAAGCCAGCATGACGATCACAAAGGCAACTAATTTAAGCGGTTGTACCATGATTTCTATTTTAGGTGGATGATTTTATTTTTTTGTACAAATGACTTCTGGTGTTTCTCCGACTGCGGCGCCGGTCTGTTTGGCAGAGTCATTAACCTGCGCTTCAAAATCTTTGATCTCGCTTTTGGAACCACATTTGTCAATGACGACGGGGGTACCTCCGGCGGTGTATTCGCAAGTTACACATTGGTCTGCACAGGAGGTGAAACTGAGTATTGTAAAAGTAAAAAACGCGAGTATTGTTGTATTTTTTTTCATGGGAGTAGGTTTGTAATATCTTTTCCAAGTTCTTGATAAAATACCTGACTTGCTTAGAAGTTGTTTAAAAAAGCCCTCAATGATTTCTTGACAAGTCATTGAGTTGGGCATCCCTTCCGCTTTTGCGGGTCACTCGCTTCGAGTACTGTTG
>CAYQRA010000790.1:0-3493 GCA_964419315.1 uncultured Saprospiraceae bacterium
GCCATTACAGCAATATTGTCTTCCCCAAAAATAACGCCTGCTGGGACCGCAATATTCATACCTTTGTTCCCAACGTCGTTTGCCACTTGCACAATCATTTACTATCCAGCAAGTATTACTGACATAATAAGATGGACCACCACACGATCTTGAACTTGCGGCAGTAGTTGCATTGGATTCAGGAACGTAATCCTTAAACTCTTCTCGAAGTTGTTCAAACTCTTCTTGGGTAAAATCGTTTTCGTAATAATCTTTTAGTTCTTCTATCGATAAATTAGCCAATTCTTCTGGTTGAATAAAATAAAATTTCTCTTCTTTCAACACTTCGGTGGTAATTTCATCGTAGACAGGAGCTGTTTCCGTTTTTGTACAGGCATTGAAAATTAGCGCGAGTAAACTTGCACTGAGCAAGTAGAATAAATAATTTTTGGATTTTGAAAATTTCATGATTATTGAGTTTTGATGTTATAAAATAATTGGATCTGGCAAGGTGACCGGTAGTAAGATTTAGATACTTACCTCACTAGTTGATTGGGGTTTTTAAAGTGTGATAGGTAGAGTGTATTTAGGAAAGTCAACTGCTCAGTTGCAAGTTTTTCTATTGAATTTTCAACAATATAAAGGCGTGCAATGCCATTTTATGGCATTGGCAGAGGATTACCAAAAGAGACTTATCTAGCGAAGGATAAAATCAATTTATTAGAAATCAGAATAGATACCGCAAGAAATTAATTTAGATGTCATCTTAATGATTCAGTCAATACCTAAGCCCTCGTCGTTTACTTAAAATGAGGGGACTTTGGTTGAATGAAAAAATATAACCTTGGGGAAATTCTGACTACTGCCAACTGATTCGAAGTTCTAGAACTCCTTTTGCTGGAAAATTAATATTTAAATATTTGGAAGAGAAAAACGGATAATTCCAAAGCTAAAAATTTCAAAAAAAACAATGAGATACAACTTTACCTGTATACTCCTGCTCTGGAGTATAAGCCAGATTGCTGCGCAAAATTCTGAAGAAATTAAGTTTAGAGAAAGTTTTCAAAACAAGTCCCTAAATATTGTTTTGATCGAATTGGACGTCAATTATAATTTAGATTTTGACTTCGTAGAAAAAGATATTGAGGGCATCAAGATTACCAATACGCTAAAAAAATCTACCCTTGCCTATGCGATGAGTAAGTTATTAGCGGGGACCACACTGGATTATGAAATTACCGCCCCTCGAAGAATTCGACTTTTTCCCAGAACAGAGAAACCAAAAATAGATTGGTCAAGGGTACCGCCAACACGACATGATTTTGAGATCACCGGAATTGTAAAAGACAAAAAAACAGGAGAAACATTGCCTTTCGCGAATGTCTTACTAAAAGGCTCCATCAATGGAAGTACGACCAATATAGATGGCTATTTTACTTTATTCAATATTCCCTCCGATACTATGATTTTAGAAGTCAGCTACATCGGTTATCAACCCAAGCAAATTCGTTTGAGTCCTGAGACGGATGTCAATCAATTGGAAATATTATTAGAAGATTTCGGAATTGAATTAGAAGAAGTCATCGTTAAGGCGAATAAGGAAGAACAATTATTGAGTGCTTCCACAGGAGTAAGTCAGATAAGCTTGTCCCCTGCGACTTTATCCAAAATTCCAAGTTACGGAGAAAAAGATATTTTTCGATCCTTGCAGTTATTACCAGGCATTAGTGGTTCTAATGAAAGCTCTTCTGGCTTGTATGTAAGAGGAGGCACTCCTGATCAAAACTTGGTTTTATTTGATGGTTTTACGGTTTATCATGTCGATCACCTTTTTGGATTTTTTAGTGCTTTCAATGCCAATGCTATCAAAGATGTACAATTATACAAAGGTGGTTTTGGTGCGAAATATGGTGGACGATTATCGAGTGTGGTGGAGCTTACGGGAAAAGATGGAAATACGGAAAAATTTAATATGGGGGCAGGTCTAAGTTTGCTTAGTGCAAATGGTTTTGTGGAAGCACCATTTGCTAAAGGGAAAGGGTCCTTCTTGGTCGCTGGTCGACGGTCTTTTCAAAGTAATTTTTATACCAATATTTTTGAGGCTTACACCGCAAGTACCGAAGCAAGCGAAGAAAATACCCCGGCTGGCAGGGGAGGACGAGTTGGCCAGGAAGCGGTACAACCCAATACTTATTTTTATGACTTAAATGCTAAAGCTACTTTCCGTCCTAATACCAAAGATGTTTTTAGTTTGAGTTTTTACAGTGGGAAAGACAATTTAGACAACTCCAGAAATACCGATGATACCGCCCTTAGAAATCGAAGAGGAGGAGGAGCTGCTACCGCTGATTTTTCTTTTGAGCGAGAGAATACAGATTTGACTGAATGGGGCAACTGGGGAACCAGTGCAAAATGGTCGCGTCGGTGGAGTAACAAATTCTATTCTAATACGAATCTCTCCTTTTCTAATTACTTCAGTGAAAGAGAGCAAAGTAATAAAACAACGATCACCAGATCAGATAGCGTTACAATTCGAAATAATGGGAGCTATGAGCAAAATGACTTGAAGGATATCAGTTTTAAATTCGAAAATGAATGGAAGGTTTCTCAAAAAAATCAACTAGACTTTGGGATACAGACCATATGGAATACGATTGATTATCAATTCACACAAAATGATACCACCACCATCATTAATCGAAATGACCAAGGATTGACTTCTACTTTTTACCTCCAAGATAAGCATACATTTGGAGAGCAATTAATCTTAAAGGGTGGACTCAGAACTTCTCATTACAGCCTTACCAATAAATTTTATTTAGAACCAAGAGCCGCATTGACTTTTTTGCTTTCTGATAAGATAAAGCTGAAAGCCGCTTGGGGGAAATATCATCAATTTGCCAACCGAATTGTTCGAGAAGATATTCAACAAGGGAGCCGTGATTTTTGGCTTCTAGCAGATGAAGAACAGGTACCGATAAGTTCTTCTTTTCATCACATCATAGGTGGAAGTTTTGAAACTTCCGCTTGGCTTTTTGATGTAGAAGCTTATTATAAAACCCTTGATGGATTGTCAGAGTATTCTACAAGATTTGTACCTACTGGATTTGGTAGAAACCAAACGATCGCCTATGAAGAATTTTTTCATACCGGTACAGGAATTGCCAAAGGATTGGAGTTTTTAGTACAGCGAAAAGTTGGAAAATTTACCGGGTGGGCAGGTTATACACTTGGAGAAGTATTGTATGATTTTGAAGCATTTGGCGAGGAAGCCTTTTTTGCCAATCAGGATGTAACTCACGAATTGAAATTAGTTGGAAATTACAAGATGGGAAAATTTACTTTGGGGGCAACGTTTATCTACGCAACGGGCAAACCATATACTGCACCAACCGGATTTTATGAGGTCAAACTTTTGGATGGGACCGTTAGTGACTTTTTTGAAGTTAGTGATAAGAACACAATTCGTTTTGATGACTACCATCGGCTTGATTTGTCTGGAACTTATGACTTT
>CAYQRA010000791.1:0-3491 GCA_964419315.1 uncultured Saprospiraceae bacterium
AACATTGAAAGAACAAGTACTGGTATTGCCTGCGGCATCTTGTGCGGTATAAGTGACCGTGGTGGTACCTACGGGGAAGCTTGCTCCCGAATTGTGAGTACTCGTCAAGGTAGGACTACTACAATTATCATTTGCACTTGGTGCGGTCCAAGTAACCGTAGCCGAGTTTCCAGAAGTCGTTTGGTTAATATTATTGGGACATCCAGTAATCGCTGGTGGAGTCACATCTGGCGCACAAGGATCGGTATTATTCGAGCAAGTTGCTGGTGGTGTTACTGGTAAGCTTGCGGTACAAGAGGCATCATCATTATCGGTGACCTGGATGGTAATTGGCCCTGCACTGATGGGGATATTTAGTAGCGGCAGTTCAGCTCCATAAGTCCAGTTTTGGGTTCGGTTGATTTCTGGGATAAAAACCTGATAACCGGAACCTCCTCCTGGGTTGAGTACGAATATAGTTACTTTGTAGAAATCATCAGATGGGTCATTGGGAGTCCCATTATCTCGACAATCACCAGGGTTTGAATTGATGGAAACTGCACAAACCGGAGTCCCACCGAAAATCGCCTCATCGTCTTCTTGAACATTGGGCCAATTGGCATTCCCTGGGCGAGAATCAATGTCTGGTTCATTATGGCTTTGGATTTGACCATAGGGTTGTGGCATGATGCCATCCTTACGGAAATAAAAATAGGTAAGGGTTCCGGTCGCTCCTGGATTGAGTACCCGACCAACACCAGGAAGAGAGGTGAAACCACTGTATACAGGACTTGTTCCTCCCTGAGGAATAGCATCTGCTTGACTGGCGATGAAAGTGTTTAGATTTACTCCAGTAGCTGGAATCGTTCCCGTATTGGTGACGGTATAGGTTACTTCAAAAGTCGACCATGGTCCGGGGGCCGCTGGAACCATATCTACCGATAATGCAAGGTCAATATTTGCGCCCGGTAAGGTGCCACCACCGCCAGCGCCAAGCCATTGATTGATATCTATCCGATAAAACTGCTCCGCAGCAGTACGGAAACAAAGGTCTCCATCTAGTAAATACATTCTACTACCTGCTACGGTAAACGGCAAATTATTAGCCGTTTGGAAACTAGCTCCTCCGTCGGTAGAGTAGTAAAGTAGTTCATTTGATTTTACGAAAAAATAATTATTATAAGCAATGATGGGGAGAAATTGGTTTCGGAAATAATCATCTTGTGTTGGTGTTGGAAAATTGGTGCCATCTATCAATTGCCAAGTTGCTCCTTCATCTGTGCTTCTTGAAATTCGCAAGGTAAGAGGACTGCCTACATTGACAACTGATCTTTCAATACTATACAAGGTATTGGTAACATTATCACCAATTGCATCGAATTCCCAAAAGTAACCATCATTCAAAAAAGACCAATTTTCGCCTTGGTCGGTAGATTTAAAAATACCAAGGGAGGTCAGGCCATTTCGACGCCAAGAGTATAAATTATTTCCTAGTCCAACGATATTAGGGTCATTGGAAGCGACGGTCGTTGCATCATTGCTAAGGTAGTAAGTTGTGCTTGGATCGGAATAAGAACTCGTTTGGATAGCTCCTTCAAAGTACTTGGTTCTAGAAGGAAAATTGGTCATTTCAAATCCTTCGGTAAAGTTGATTCCGTCTGTGGTGTTCCATACATAATTACCTGCAATATGTGCTCTTTTGCCAGATAAGAGTGGCATAGATTCTAAGGCAATTGGAGGTCTATCGGCGGTACTGAAAGAATTCCAATTATTCGTAGAAACGACAAATGGAGTTACAAAACCTTCCGCATCATTATTGAAATAAACATTGGGAACATGCGGCTGGGCACCTGGCAACAAATTGGCTAGGTTTCCATCAGAAGTTATTCGGTAAGGATAATAATTTTGATTAAATCCTGGGTTACTTACCAATACCGGATTATTAAAATTGGAGAAAGAAAGCCGGTAGGAACGAGATTGGGAAGAGAAAGCTCCGGCGCTTACAAAAATATTATTATCTAAAATCTGAGCTTCTCGATAATTATCATTAGCGGTGGTAGCCGTGTAGTTGGTATAACTTGCTCCGCCATTGTTTGATCTATACCCTCTAATTTGCGTAGAGTTGTCTGACCAACTGATCAGTTCAATACTATTATTTTCAACATTCGCTGCATAACACTGCTCCGGAAGGTTCAGGGTACTGCTGAGGGAACCATTGTTTTTATTTCTATAAATAAGTTCATCCTCAAAAAGGAAAACATAATCATTGGCAGTTGTTCCGGCATACTGAACGGAGTTCGATGGATGAGTGAAAAGGAGGTTCCAGCTTTGACCTTTATTAGTTGTCACATAGATTGCCGCCCTATCTAAAGTATTCATTAATTTATTAGATTGAAAGCGAATGATATAGGTATTCGCATCCACTTTATAAACCTCATGATCGTAACCATAAGTTGCATTGAGAAAGGCAGCTTCCTCCACGAAAGATTCTGTTAGGGTTGCACCACCGTCGCTACTAGAATAGAGGACCCATTCTGCAGAAGAGAAGGAGGATCCCACATTAGCAGTAAGAAATAAGACATCATCGAATACGCGACATCGATCATAAACCAGCCCCTGAAAGCTTTCCGTTGAGTTGGGATAATCTAGAAACGAAGTTTGCAAAAAAGGAGCATTGGCAGAAGACAACTGCTGTTGCCAAGTGCTACCGCCATTGGTGCTGCGATAAACATTATGCGTCGTAACCACCGTCCGATTCTGTCCGTTTTGGTCATAGGCGATCGGGTAGCTAGGACTAGCGCCGGGATTTTGCCAATTTTGTGCATTGGTAGTTTGGGAAAAACAAAGTAGTAGTACCGTTAGGTACCAAAAAGGTGTTTGTAATAACCTCATGATCATAGTTTTTTTGAATTAAAGTTTTACCGGACAAAATCATTGCCGGATTAATCAAAATACGTGGTAAAGGTTGTTTTAAGTATGGGATCTAAATGGGGGAAATAACTGGAATGTAAGTATTGATATCTGTGGTTTTTAATTCGGTTTTTTTTAGTTATTTCTGGCTGTAAGATGCGGAACATCCTATGTTTTTAGGCTGCAAATCGTTAATAAAAACCCTTCATTTGGTTAAATATCCTTGTTTTTACTAGAAAATTGGGAGGGGGAGCTGCCAAAACGATCCTTAAAGGCTCGGCTAAAACTATTGGGGCTGGCGAATCCAACTTGATAAGCAATTTCGGAAATATTTAGCTTATTTTCAAGTAAAAGTTTTTTTCCTGCTTCTAGTCGATATTGTCGGATGATTTGGGAAGGGGAGGCACCAGTCGCACTTTTGACTTTTTTGAATAATTGTACTCTACTCATCCGCATGGTCGTTGCGATTTTTTCCACAGAAAGCGATTCATTAGCGACTTCTGCTTGCACAATCTTTAGGAATTCTTGTAAGATGGGATCAATGGCTTCCGTTTCTCCATTTTCAAGGGGCTTGTCTTGGAGGTTTAGGGTAAGCGTTCGGG
>CAYQRA010000792.1:0-3487 GCA_964419315.1 uncultured Saprospiraceae bacterium
TTGCGATTGGTCGATGGTCAATGGATTGACTCCAGTGAAATCTTTAAACCATTGTGCCATGTGTTTTACATTGCCGACTTTTTGCTCGCGGATGGTTTTGGGGCCGGAAAGGACTAGAATTTTAGCTTGGGAATCTTTCCTTTTAATGCGGGCAATATTCATAGCTTGCGACCATTCTTTGGCATTGTTTTTTAAAGTTTCTGCATCGCCGCGCAGGCCTTTTTTCTTAAGGATATTCAAGGCTTTGCCCTGTTCTTCTTGGCTACTTTGAAAAGAGAAAACTTCAAAACCCATCGCTATCGCTTGGCGGACCAAATCACTATACACGGGGTCTTTGAGATAGTAGCCAGAATTGAGTACAGGATAGCCGCGCTGGTTAAGTTCTTCATCTGCTCTTTCGAGTGCGTTGAGGCCAAGGTAGGAGAAACCTTGAGCCCGCAAATCTTCCAAGAGCGTAAGTACAAAAGCTCGAGTCTCGGGATGAGCATGAGATTCATTGAAGAAAACGGCTTGTTGATTTTCACTACGAGAAAGAATAAAATCTTTGGCACCTCTGGCTTTATAAGTCCCAAAGTCCCGTTGTAATTTTTCATCCACAATTTTTCGAGAAGGCATTTCTGGGCAATCCCAATCTCTGCGATAGCGGCCAATAAAAGTCAAATCAGTATGTCTATTCTTAGCGATGTTTTCCGAAAAGCGATAGACTTGCTCCGGGTCTAAAACCAAACGAGAATTTTCTACCGGATCACCTACCACTACAAATTCCACCCGTCGGTTTTCTTTGCGACCTTCCTCGGTGGTATTGTCTGCTTTGGGTTTGCTGAGTCCAAAGCCTTGGCTTTTTAAACGCTCTTCGTCGATGCCTTGATTGACGACATATTCCCGAACGGCTCCTGCGCGATTTTGGGAAAGTTCTAAATTATAATTTTCATTGCCTTCGGCATCCGTATGCCCTTGCACATCAATGGTGATGGTCGGATTTTTTTTGAGAATGCCGACCAATTTATCCAACTCCTCATAAGATTCTGGGAGTAGATCGTATTTATCGGTTTCAAAGTAGATGTTTTCCATTTGGATGGAAGCCACTCCTTTTTCAATTTTATAATATTTACTAGGCACATAATCGACCGCTTCGGATCGGAAAGATTCTACGTAGACGTCGTCGATTACAAAATAGCCAGTGGAGAGGGTTGGTTTTTCTGCATCGGAAAGGAATTGGCCGAGGTAGAGATAAGTAGCTTCTTCTTCGGCGATGAAAGAGCCAAAGACCTTGGTCCATTTTTTGGGTTCTACCAATACTTCTTCATTGGCGGCTACCTGTGGTTTTCCAGTCAGGATGCGCTTATTATTGAAGAAAATATCATTGGAAAAATAGACGCCAAAATGATCATTGAGGAAAGTAGGGATGGGTTGCTGCTTAGAATAATAGGTCGGCATGCTGATCCAAAATTCTACGTAATAGGAAACGCCTGGAACTAATTTTTCTCTTAACCTTACTTTACCATACTCCGCCCAATAATCTCCATTGACTACGATTCCAGCCATGTTTTTTCCATTATGTGGTGGAATCGGCGTCATATTGCTGCTCTTAAATCGAGGACTGATCAAGTCCGTAGAAGCTTCATTGGGAACCGTCCAGCGGTGGATCGCTCGTTCAAAAGCCATTCCATTGGGGCTCAATTGAGAAGGTAAAAACTCAAAGGATTCAAATCCCGGATTGGGAACGAGGTTTTGAGCAGCAAGAAGGGTGGGGAGGAAAGCGAAAAAGAATAAGTACCATTTGACCATATCAGACCAGATTATTTAGAATAAACTCTAATTACACAATTCAACGCTAAAAAACAAAGTGATGTTGCCAAAAGGTATAAAAATGGAGTTTTTATACCGGAAAAGGTTCGTTTTGGGAGTTTTCTCTTTTTGAGTCAAATCTTGATTTTATATAACAAAGCCTTGAAGGTTTGGATTAACTTGTAAAAAACCAACCAAACGACGTTACGATTTCCAAAGAAACACAATGGTTTAGATAAGACGGCTAGTTGTTCAATGAAACTTATCCCTGCTGCCGATAGAAGTATTTTTTAAGGCACTTTGAAACCTAATTCTATTTCTTTACCAAATCTTAATATCATGAAAAAAATTGTATTCTTCCTCCTAGCGATTTGTTTTTCCTTTAGGGTCTCCGCTACCGTAGATTGCACCAGACTTTCTTTTGTTGAATCTACCGATAATACCATAACGATCAGTTTACCGACGAGTCCCAACTGTGATAATGAAACCTATGTCATCCGACAGAGACTCTATGGTAGTGGCGACCCTTTTACCACAAGTACTTATATCCCCTATAATTTTAATGGTCCCCGAGCTTTTGTTCAGCACTTGGAACCTTGTACGGAATATGAATTTTACGTAGAAGTTTATTGCGATGGAGAAATCGAAGGAGGCTGCGTATCTTCTTTTAAACCGATGAGTACGGCAGGCTGTCCGGGCTTGGATTGTAGTGGGGTTAAGGTGAGGAATATTATTGATACGGAGGTAACATTTGTTATGAATGGCTTTGATGATTGTCGTTCGCCGAACTCTGGATTTTTAGGTTTTGTATTGCAATATAAACCGATAACGAGTAACACCTGGCAAGGAAATATACGTACGGTAACCTTTATTCCCGATAATGATACCCGAATTTTTAGATTAGACCCTTGTACGGAATATGAGTATCGAGTGAAGTTCTTATGTGATGGAGAATACACAGATTGGTGCACGGGTACCTTTATGACTAGAGGTTGTTCCGACCGAGATTGTGGTGGTATTGAGGTGACGGATATTACGGAATCGGAGGCGACATTAATTCTAAATGGTTTTGATGATTGTCGTCCAGCGAGTACAGGTCTTTTATTATTTCAATTAGAATATAAACCAAGTACGAGTACGACTTGGATTGGGTTTCCTGGAACTTTTTCTTGGACGACTGGTAATAATTTTCAATTTTCTGGATTGGAAGCTTGTACAGAATACGATTATCGGATTCAATTTTTGTGTGACGGAGATTTTTCGGGTTGGTGCTTGGGGACTTTTGCCACACCAGGCTGTTCCGACCGAGATTGTAGTGGTATTGAAGTGACGAATATCACAGAGAATTCTGCCATTTTTATGATCAATGGTTTTGATGATTGTCGCTCGTCGAGTTCTGGTTTTTTAGCTTTTAAGTTGCAATATCGGCAAAGCAATAGTAATGTCTGGGAGGGAGATGTAGGCACGACTACCGGAATCCCAGATAATGATACCCAAGTTTTTGATTTAGAACTTTGTACTCAATATAATTACCGGATAAATATTTTGTGTGATGGGGAATATATTGGCTGGTGTACTGGTACATTTAGAACCGACGGTTGTCGTCCTAATGAATCAGAAAAAGAGGACAATAGTTCGGAACGAGAAAGGGTTCCTTTTGATCAAGCTGGGGAAAGGGATAAGCTGTTTAAGGTCTACC
>CAYQRA010000793.1:0-3486 GCA_964419315.1 uncultured Saprospiraceae bacterium
AGACAAGTCATATATATTTTGGGTTCCTTGAGGTGTACCATCTGAGAATAAAAGATGATCCTGATTATTAATGATGATTGCATCTCCAAGTGTACCAAGAACAGTTGCATTCTCAGAAATACCATCCGCCGAACCAGGATTTAGATCGACTATTAATTCAGCCATCTGACCAAATAAAGATGTTGTCATCAGTAATAACAAACTAATCGTTCTGAATTTCATAACTATATTTATTTAATGTATCGTTTAAAAAAAGGCAGAGTAATTTCTTATCTTAAAACCTCTTCATTTTACTTGAACATATGGAGGGATAATTACTTCAAAGTCAATATACTTTTGGTATATCCCTTGCCTACATTAGTACGTGCATAAAATGCTATTGGTCTCTTAGCTTTTGTTATGCATTTTTTTAGTTGTATGAAATCTAATCAGTTATTAGAGTTTATTCTCCAGTATTTCTAAATTATAAGCCGTTTGTAACTGCCTAAACAGCATTTTTAAAAGCACGTATTTTCCAATGATTTAAAAATACTCTCCTTGAAATTTTACCAAGGTATATTGAGATTCTTACTTTATTACGCCCATCAAAGATAACAATTTAGGGTCAAATAAATAAGCAGTTGCTGCTGCAAAAAAATAGGATTCTTTTTGGGTCTACTCCACCTTACTCGACTGGCCAATTTTCGAGCGAAGCTATCCATTTTTTTGGTTGACCGCAATTTTATTCCCTTTGATGTCATCAAACATTTTCTGTCGAGTCTCCAAGGCAATAATATCCTCTTTACTTAGAATAGAAAGATCAGCCGCCAAGATATCTTTCAACTCCTTTTTGATATTATCCAATGGTTCCCAATAGGCGTTTTCTTGCCAAGTGATATCATTCAATAAATTATTTTTTAGATCTAGTATCTCCGGCTCAAAAGCATTGCCCGCATTTACCAAACTTTCCATCTTTTTTAGGATGCGAAGATGAATGCCTTGCCCTAATAAACTATTTCCCCCGTAATCCCAAGTTTGTAAAAACCATGCAGGGAAAAAATGTTCAACACTATCATAGGCATGTACCATCAAACATAAATCGAGATAATTATCATCATCGAGGCCATTGGTTTTCTTGGCCTGCAAATCCATTTTATTATAATCCTGAAAAAGGTAATACAAAGTCCCCTCGGCTGCCAGTTGAGGAATATATCCGGGGATGGCTTCTTTCAACCAAAAGAGATCGGGTAATTGTTTGTAATCTCCAACGGGAATTTTTTGCTCCAATATAGTAACGAGCGTATCCCTTAATTTCACACCCTTGCGATAAACCGCCGCAAACTTTTTACTATCCTTGACCTGACTATATTCTCTTTGATATTGTAAAATAGCAGGCGCCAAGCCCTTAAACAAGGTTTGTAAACGTCTCTCCATCAACTTATTAGCTAATTCAGTTGGATTGTCCATGGAAAAGCTAACGCCGCCTCCATAGACCCAACCTTCTACTCCTTGCTCCGTTTTCACCTTAACCCAAGGCTCATCAAATTGGATACCTCGCAATCGAATAGCCGTAGTAAAATCACTAACCTCTCCTGCCTCTGTGACGATACTACCTTTGGCCAATCGACTAATTTCTTTTCCTTTCTCTCCGGCTGTGGCTCTCAATCGCAAGTTGTCTAAATTGATAATTAGCTTAGTTGGAGCAGTAGAAATCGCTGGAGTTTCCGTTTTTTCAAGGACCGGGTTTTGCTCCTTTGTTTCTTCCTTTTCGTAAACTTCTTGTTCTGCTGGAGCATTACAAGAAAAAGAGAAAAACAAAATCAAATAGAGGAGATAATTGATACGCATTGTATGAGTTATTTTTGAACGAAGAGGAATACAAAGGTACAATTTTAATGGCTGATCAAAGGAAGATATTTTGCAAATGGAAAAAGCTTTGACGACTAGTTGGGTATAAAATCGAGGTCCCCACTTGGTGTTTTTTTTGTTAATGAAGCCTGACCTAAAAAGAAAAAGACCCACTCTTGACGAGAGCGGGTCTTTCGGATTTATTATCTAATTAAACTCTTTGTTATTCTTATCCAAGATAAGACTTGAGGTTGTTTCGATTATAGGATTTGCGCAATCTGCGAATCGCACGTTCTTTGATTTGACGAACTCTTTCCCGAGTCAATCCATACAATTCTCCAATTTCTTCAAGAGTCAAAGACTTATAACCATTAAGGCCATAATACGAAGACAATACTTCTACTTCTCTTGGAGACAAAATAGACAATCCTTGTTGGACTTCTTCTTTCAATGATTGATCCATCAAGTCGAGATCAGGACTCATGGATTCTCCGCTAGATACGACATCCAGCATGGTAGAATCTCCATCTTCGCCACTGATTGGCGCATCAAAAGAAAGGTGTCGCCCATTTCCTTTGAGCATATTGTTGATTTCCTTCGGTGTCATTTCCAAAAGCTCTGCCAATTCTTCATTGGTTGGCTCTCTTTCAAATTCTTGAACGAAGGATAAAAAAGCTTCATTCACTTTATTATAAGACCCTACTTTGTTGAGTGGTAAACGAACAATACGCGAGTATTCGACAATGGCTTGGAGAATCGACTGGCGAATCCACCAAACGGCATAAGAGATAAATTTGAATCCCTTGGTTTCATCAAAACGACGAGCCGCTTTCATTAAACCTACATTGCCTTCATTGATTAAATCGGAAAGGGACAGCCCCTGGTTTTGATATTGCTTGGCAACGGAAACAACAAATCGAAGATTTCCTTTGGTCAAACGTTCTAATGCAGCATTATCTCCATCTCTAATTCTTCGAGCCATTTCGGCTTCTTCATCAGCGGTAAGCATTGAAATTTTACCAATGTCATTTAGGTATTTGTCTAAAGCTAGACTTTCCCTAGCAGTAATCTTATTTGTTATTTTGAGTTGACGCATGTTCGTGTGGTTTTAGCTCTGAGGTAACTGGTATTAATAATACGTGAAAAACGGAAATTAGTTGCTCTTAAATTGACAAAAACTTGACTTTTTGCAAAAAAAAACTTAAATGCCGTCCGCATTTAAGAGTAATACAACTATTAGGGGGAGAAAGTTTCCTATAGTTCAAAAAAAATGCCCACTTTGGAAAAAAATTCCAAAGCGGGTATTTTTAGCAAACAAAACAACCTGTTTGCGTGATTCTTAGTAGCTTGACGGAAATAAATTCATCAATTTTGATTTTATTTTTTTCCCGCCCCTTAGCAAAAATTAACGAAATTAGTTTTTGCGAGCAGTTTCCCGAGGATCTCGATCTCTTCTTGGTCGTTCAATCAAAGCTTTCGCTGAAAGACGGAATTTCCCAGTTCTTGGATCAATACCAATCAATTTTACTCGAATCGTATCTCCTTCTTTTAAAACATCTTCTACTTTTTCTACTCTTTGGTGAGAAATTTCGGAGATGTGAAGCAAACCACTTTTTCCAGCAAAATCAACAAAAGCACCATAAGCCTGAATACTCGCTA
>CAYQRA010000794.1:0-3485 GCA_964419315.1 uncultured Saprospiraceae bacterium
TTAAATTGAATGCCATTGCCAGTGCTGGTAGCATCCGCTGCCGTAGTCCCCATACCTTCATTCATCGGAAAATAAGCGACCATATTATCTTCTGAGCCCGTAAGGTCAACGGTCATATTGTCTTCTATTTCTGTGGCGGTACGCGCATCATCCCAAATACGCACTTCATCAATAGTTCCGGAGAAAAATCGTCCTCCAAAGCCTACTGAAGATCCGATGTGTACCGAGAGGTCAGTCGCCAGAGCAGGCGTGCCGGTGTAGGAATGAGATCCTGCTGGTTTGCCATCTATGTATAAAAGTAGTGTTCCATTATCCACTACCGCAGCGACATGATGCCATTGTTTGGCATTCATCACTTGTCCTGAAAGTACTTCTTCCCAATTTCCTCCTCCAACAGCCATCACAAAAGATAGGGTTCCATTCTCTCCGCATCTAAAAGCAAAACCTCGATTCGGTCCCTGATTATCCTTTGTTACGAGGCTTCCTTGCCAACTTGTGGAAGTCCATTCCTCTGCAAAGATCCAAGCTTCGATCGAAAAGCCTGTTCCGATATTAAAGACTTCGTTGTGTTGCATGGATAAAAACTCATCGGTTCCATTAAAAGTCAATGCTGAATTCTGTGCAGAAGCAAATAAGCTGCACAACAAGAAAAGGGGTAAAAAGGTGATTTTTTTCATTATTGGTATTTTATCTTTAAGCTTCCTGTGTGCTCGAGCACACTTTGTACAAAGTTAATATTTTCCATGAAAATACCACCATTATTCTTCATTGCAAATTTTCATTTAGGATATGTCATTAAAACAGCAGGTTTTGTTATTTGCGGTCTGTTTTGCCTAGCCTATTCTAAGGGCTTCAAGTTTTAATATTTAGCATTTGGGAAAGTTAATTTTCTCTAGGATTCCTTTTTTATTTCAGTTCAAAAAGGTTTTAGATTAAAGTTTAGTCAGAATTTTGGCCATAATTCTATTAACATTTATTTCTTTTGCCTTATGTTTAGGGAGATTTGTTTTAAGCAAAGAAGTTGTTTTAAAAAATAGTTCTGGTAGATAAAAAAAGTGGCTAAGAAAAAAGTAACCATAAAGGATATAGCCAAACTGGCGGAAGTTTCTAGAGGAACAGTAGATCGGGTATTGAATAATCGGGGGAAGGTGGATGAAACGAGGAAGAAGAATATTTTAAAAATAGCCAAAAAGCTGGGGTACAAAAAAAACATCATTGCCAGTAATTTGGCTTTGAATAAAATCAGAAGGATCAGTATCGTCATTCCCTTCAAGGATAATAAGTATTGGGGAATTGTACACCAAGGTCTAAATTCTGCAAGTTCGCGGATCAAGCAACACAATATGAACATTGAACTTTTCGAGTTTAATGTCATTCAAAAAGAAAACTATCTCAATCAATTAATTGCAGCCATCAATTCAGAGCCGGATGCCCTTTTAATCTCTCCCGTCTATTTGCAGGAAACTTTAA
This sequence comes from uncultured Saprospiraceae bacterium, assembly GCA_964419315.1. Taxonomy (GTDB): domain Bacteria; phylum Bacteroidota; class Bacteroidia; order Chitinophagales; family Saprospiraceae; genus CALLVY01. Next base: position 1,471 of record CAYQRA010000794.1, read on the forward strand.
ATTTTCTGGATACAATCACGCCTAAAAAAATTGATATTTTTACTTTCAATTCTGAGTTAAATCACGATTCTATTTTATCTTTTATTGGTCAAAATTCTTTTCAAGCGGGCATGATTGCGGGGAAATTATTTGCCAAAAACACCCAAGTCGAGAAGCCTAAAATTCTTGTCATCACACTCGGACATCATCCGGAAAACGCGGTTCATATTCAAAACAAAATCAAGGGCCTAAACTACTACAACAGCAACACAAAAGCTAATTTTGACATTCACTCTATTACCATTAGCGAATTTTATAAAAAGGAAATACTAAAGACTAAATGCAAAGAAATAGAGGCACTTTTCCCTACAGTAGATGGGATATTTTTCACCAATTCTAGGGCGCTACCTTTTATCCAAAGCTCTCGCTATTTTACCGCTCCGCACCAAGGTATCGTCAGCATCGGTTTTGACCTGACGGACGATAATATAAAATTACTTTGCCATAATCAACTCGATTATTTATTAAACGAAAGACCTTTCCAACAAGGGCGACTAAGCCTTCTCCATATCATCGATCACCTGTACTATAATAAAGAAATCCCACAAAAAAAATACCTCCCTATCGATATTGTAATCAAAGAAAATCATGAATTATACTTAAGTACCGATTTTAAATAACTAGAAATTCCAGACCAACTATATACTTATATGGCCATAAATTTAAACGAAGGAATGGGTTCTTTTTGGGAATCTTTTTTCAGCAATACTTAGATCAAAAAGAAAATAATTAAAATTTTCACCTTAGTTCCTCCTCGCAAAAGTTAATAGGCTATGAGCTTTTAGACTTGCCTTTATCCAATCTTTATTTGCATCAAAAAAAAGAATAGATAGCAAAAAAGGACAATTCTTAGGAAAAATCCAATACCAATTAAGCGCTTTTTCCTTTATAAACAAAAGGCTTTCCGCTGTTGTATGCTTTTAAATCCTGTCACAACTTTTTCATTCTCCTCCCAATAAGTTGGCAAAAAAAAACGCTACTTCTCTCTGAATAATTAATCCCACACAAGAAGTTGTTTAAAAATAGATAGATGATTTATTTGCAAGTCATTGAATTCCAATCCATCAGCTGATTTTTTTCACCGTAGCTATGGCTACGAAAAAAAAATAGAGCTTTGGCTTGAAATACAAGCACTTACAACTAATTTCAACCTCCATTTTCAAGCAACTTCAAAGTAAGTACCCCCCGTACCACTTTAATTCCGAACATATCTTCCCCCAACAGGAAGTCATATGGGTAATATTAGGCATAATATTTGCAACTAATATGTAACGAAGTTTTTTAACCTTTTTTACACCCATATTGGTCAATTTTCCTGACTAACACACACAAATAGGTTTTTTATCGAAGTAGCGCTTAGCTTCTTGCCCTAAACAGTTCGCTGTTTCTGCTGGAATCTCTGCACGACTCTTCTTAAATGTTAAAAATTATGATTAGAAATTTTTACATCTTAGGAATCCTATGTCTGTTCGGAAGTGCCGTCCAAGCTCAGGATCCATCTTTTTCTCAGTTTTACGCCAATCGGGTTTACCTCAATCCGGCCTTTACTGGTTTGGAGTCTGGGATAACCGTTGCTGGAGTATCCCGTATGCAATGGCTCAATGTAGACCAAGGCTTTCGTACCTATGGTTTTAATGTAGAATTGCAAGAACCCGCACTGAATAGTGGAATCGGTTTGAGCCTTTTCCATGACCAACAGGGCCACGCCAATCTGCAAACTTCTAGCCTTGGTTTATCTTATGCTTATACCATTCCATTTGACCATCATAATATACATATAGGTTTTCAATATCGCTATGTGCAAAAAACCATCGACTGGAGTAAGATCACTTTCTCCGATCAATTGGATCCCCTCTATGGTGCCATCTACGAAACCGCAGCCGTACCCATCAATGAGCGAGTGGGTTTCTCCGACTTTGATGCGGGCATCGTCTGGCGATTTGATACCGATATAAAACTATCGAAGAAAAGAAAAT
>CAYQRA010000795.1:0-3470 GCA_964419315.1 uncultured Saprospiraceae bacterium
TGCGCAAGCCGGTCAGGTGATTGATGTCAGTATTGATTTAGAAAATACCGGATATGCATCGCCTTTCAATGAGCGTGGATTGGAATTGATCTTGCGCAACACTGCAACGATGGATGTTTGGTTTGCGGAATTACCAGATGATCCAAGATTTTGGTTTCCCGAGAATACCATGCATACGATTTCAGAGACGCTTTGTATTCCTAGTGGAATGCCACTTGGAAATTATGAGGTCTTGCTAAACTTACCAGACCCCATGTTGGCCCTTTATGCTAATCCTGCCTATTCGATAAGATTAGCAAACCTGCTACCCGACAACAGCGATGTGTGGGAAGCCAATACGGGGTATAATAAATTGGGCCATACGATTACGATCGACAATGTTTCCAGTAATTTAAATTGTAACGGAGAAATAACCTTCGTCGAATTAAATGCCCCGATCCCGATTAGCTTAGTAGACTTAACAGCGATTCCAGATCATCAAAAAATCCGAATCAATTGGACGACTAGTTCCGAACAAAATAACGAAGGTTTTTATGTAGAGCGAAGTACCAATGGCCAAGATTTTACGCGCATCAAATGGCAAAAAGGAAAAGGGACTACGAATAATTTAACGAGCTATACCCTAAGTGATTCCAATGTAAAAAATAAGCTAACTTATTATTATAGATTAGGCCAAAAAGATTTCAATGGTCGGATTAATTATTCGAAAACAGTGGTCGCCACCTTAAACGCTTATGATAATTTCCTATATTCCATCGAAATATTTCCTAACCCTGCTCAGCAAAGCATACGGATCAACTGGGATGCTGGTTTAGAAGAAATCCTGGAAGTGAGCATTGTCAATCTGCATGGACAGGAACTTATTCAGACTGCTCCAAATACTAAAGTGGTCGATTTGTCGAGTCTGCCTAAAGGAATGTATTTTGTTCGATTGAATAGTGGAAGCAGGTCGTTTTTGAAAAAGATGATAAAGCGATAGCTTCTGGAGAGCTAGGTGGTTTGATTGGATTAGGATCGGTGCAGAGTATTGGTGTATTCGAGATGGAGTTGTGGATAGGCCTTTGATATACAGCAGCAAAAAAAGAAATATGAACTATATTTGGACGGTAATATTATTATTAATTTTCAACGGGTCATTAACGACTCTATTTGGCCAATCGATTGGATGGAATTTAGGTTTTGAGGAATGGGATTTAAACGATACAACTCCTGACCTGTGGCACGATACAACTGTTATTGAAAATAGAGTGGGCTTATTCCCGCCCAAATGGCACTTTCGACCTGACCATATTCCGGAAGGAATAGGATTAGGACGAACTACTGATGCTACCGAGGGGAATTATGCCGTTACACTATCAGGCTACTATTCCTATCAAGTAATGAGAATAATATCTGGAGAGAGTGCCGATAAGCCAGGCTGGCCAATTGACTTTAAGCCATATAAACTTATTGGTGATTACAAGGCCATTTTACTTGGGAGTTGTGATTCTTTGAGAACTTATGTTGAAGTATATCTTACTACATACAATGCATTTAGTAATAATAGAGATACAATAGGTCGAGCGAATATTGTTTTAAATGAGACTTCTTCATACGAACAATTTGAATTAGAGATTGATTATTTAAACGAATTATCAAATCCCGATACGGTAATAATAGTTCTTGCTGAAGAAAGATTCGGATTTGACGTACCTCCCGCTTGTTTGGAATGTAGCCACGTATTTTTCGACAATTTTAAATTTACAACCACTGTATCAACTCAAAATTCAAACTTACTAAATAATAAAATAGAAATATTTCCAAATCCTGCAACTCAAAATTTATTCATTAAATCAGACTGCGTAAATTGCCTATTAAATATCACTCTTATTAGTTCAAGTGGACGAATAGTTAAGAGATACGATTCTGTAAACGATAAAATTAAAATTAATACAAATGATATTGAAAAGGGATTTTATTTTGTTAGAATTGAAGAGGGGGCAACTGGAAATTATATTTATAAAAAGTTGATTCTAGAATAGAATGGCCACTGGATTGCAAAGGCTAAAACGGCAATAGCTCCCATCCGGTCGCTACTGCGTTTAGCCGAGCCGGTATACTTCCTAAAAAAATAAAATGAATCTGGATTTTCTTATAAAAAAGCTATTGGAAGATAGGGACAAACACGAGAAGGTAGGTCCCAAATTGAAGAACCATGAAATTGAAAAAATTGAGCAAGAAATCAATTTAATACTCCCTAATTCCTATAAAACTTTTTTAAAAGAATTTGGAGATGGGGCTTATTGGGTATATGCTCAGGCTATTGATACCATTAGCACCAAACCCTATTGGTTGAATAGTTTTAGAAAAGAATTAGGAACCAAAATAAAACTTGAAGGAACAAAAGAAATAAAAGTCGAAACATTACTTTGTTTGATGACGGAAGATGCAAATGGAGGGGCTTGGTGTTGGCTGACAGAAGAAGAATGTTTAAATGGGGAATGGTCATTGGCCTACTACAGCAGGAGTGATAACCAATTGCATTACAAGGTAGAAAATTTTACCAAATGGCTAAAGATATTGCTTGATTCAAAATACGAAGTGATTGCTGAATTAGATGTGGAAGACAAGCTTGGACTTGGATAAGAAAAAAATGAAATGGCATAAGCACTTAAGTGCCAGGAGAAAAAAAACAAAAACAAAAACATGGGAAAAAAATTATTTATCCTAATGACTTTGAATTTTGCAATGGTAACGCTCTCCAGTTGCCAAAGAGATACCGCTGACCCTAATTTCCATGTTTATCTGTGTTTCGGACAATCCAATATGGAAGGTCAGGGAACGATTGAAATCCAGGACAAAGAGGTCGATAGTCGTTTTCTGGTGATGCAGACCTTGGATTGTGCTAGTCTAGATTCATTAGAGAGAATAAAAGGTCATTGGCGCCCGGCAATTCCGCCTTTGAGTCAATGCCATTCAGGATTATCTCCCGCGGACTATTTTGGTAAAACGATGGTTGAAAAACTACCCGAAGATATTAGGGTGGGGGTGATTAATGTTGCCGTTGGCGGATGTGATATTAGATTATTTGACAAAGATCTTTATCAAGATTATGATTCTAAGGATGGTAAAAAATGGTTTGCCGATAAAGTAGCTTCATATGGTGGGAGTCCATATCAACACCTTATTGATCTGGCGAAAATTGCTAAACAGGACGGCGTTATAAAAGGGATTCTCTTACACCAGGGAGAAACCAATACGGGAGACACTCCGTGGCCAAAGTATGTCCAAAAGATTTATAATGATATGCTAACCGATCTTTCTTTAGCGGCATCCTCTGTTCCCTTATTGGCTGGGGAATTGGTTTCTGTAGATAGCAGTTGTTGTTCGAGAATGAACCCCATTATTAATACGTTGCCAGATGTTATAAAGACCTCACATATTATTTCATCTAAAAATTGTACTGCTAAAGATAGATCTCACTTTGACTC
>CAYQRA010000796.1:0-3466 GCA_964419315.1 uncultured Saprospiraceae bacterium
ATTTTTTAGTTTATCTCCAAAGATGTAAGGACAATTGTCCATGATATCAGAAATTCCATCGTGATCGGAATCAGGGCAGCCTAAGAGTTTGGGTTCGCCCGGTGTATAGACACATTTGTCCACACGATCAATTACACCATCACCATCGCTATCTAGTTCTTGACTCAACTGATTGGCGGGACAGCCATAATTATCTGCACTTCCAGACAAACTAGGACAAGCATCTAGGTGATCCCATACGCTATCTCCATCTCGATCATTACATCCTTGATAGCGAACAAGGCCCGGTTGATAGGGACAGAGGTCATTATCATCCGATACTCCATCACCGTCAATATCTCTAATTCCCTTCCCCACTTTATCCTCTCGCGGACAACCTTCCAAGTCTATTTCTCCTGGAATGGTTGGACACAAATCGTCTTTATCCAACACCCCATCTCGATCCAAATCTCTTTCCTTGGAATCCGCAACTCTATTTGATTTTTCCTTACGCAGGTATAATATTGCGGATAGTTCAATGGCACTCCCACCACTTCTCAATACTTGACGAGTGGAGACATTATTATCATAGCTCAGTCCAATTTTCCAAGTTTTTCTTCCAAAGCCACCATATAAAATAAAAGCATTTCCTTTACGCAGACCTAAGCCAAACTGCAATTCTGTTTGCTCGTCCATTTTATAAACGGCCTGTGCACTGACCAATAATTCTCGAGCCTCTTGTTGGCTCATCCACTGTACTTGAGGATTTAGACTCAGTTCAGAATTGATTTGAAAAAATAGTCCGGCTTGGATACTGGTTCGCATTGGGAAAGTAACTAGGTCATTATAGAAAGAACCTTCTGGTCGATTGAGGTGAGCAAAAGATAAACCGACCATTCCTCCAAAACTTTGATCTGTTGGAGATATCTGAAAACGATACTTTCCCCCTACTGAAAAATCGGGTAATATCCTATTGGTTGATTCGAAGATTTCTCCTGAGTTTTCCAAGGGATTAAAACCATCGACGCCATATTGGTTGTCATAATTGAAAGCCACGGGATTGAATTGTTGTTGTACAAAACCCAATCCAGCTCCTAATGCCAACTCATTTTTTCCTCCTGATAATTTTTTGTGAAAACCTAAAGATAAATTGACTTGGTTGCGTTTTAAGCTCTCTTCTCCCGTATCATTTTGATTGAGAAAAACACCAATTCCTAAATTCTTTAAACGATAATCTAGAAAGGCACCAAAATGTCGATAAGGGCTTGCGCCATGAGCACCTTGGTTTCGATAATTGATCCCAACTCGAATATCTTGCGGCTCTCCCCCCGTATTCGCAGGATTGGTAAACAATGGAGCATCTTGATACCTAGAGTAATGGCCATCTTGCGCCAACAACAAGCCACTAAAAAACAGAAAACTCAGAAGGGTAAATATTTTTTTCATTTTCTCTTAGTAATTTGACAAAACCAAGCAAAGGAAAGTTTCTGTAATGATTGGAAGGCTCACTTCACTAATTAACTAAACTTACATTTGATGATTATTTATAAAATCCTCAACGGAGTAAGGTGATATGTCCTACTCTCTTTTCGGTTGCTCCAGAATACAAAGTAATTTGAGCAATATAAGTATAGGTCGATGCTTGAGCATCTTTGCCTCTAAAATCCCCAATCCAACCTTCTTCTTTATTACTACTTTGAAAAACAGTCTCTCCCCATTGGTTCAAAACAATTAGATCTAGCGACTGGATATCTTCTCCACGCACATAAAATACATCATTGACCTGATCGCCATCGGGAGTAAATGCTGAAGGAATATAAATGTCGGCAGAATCTACAATTGGAGGTAGTGGTCCACCATCCCCTTGCGCACGAATTTCAATAAAATCAGTTTTCGTCAAAGAATCACGACAAGTATTATTGTCTTCTGTGATTAGCGTAGGCGAATAATTTCCTTCTGATAAATAACGATAAGCGGGCGATTCTTCGATGGAAGTCCCTCCATCACCAAAACGCCAAGAAAAAGAAATAACGCCTTGAACTTCTGGGGTAAAAACGATCTCTCCAATTCCTGCTTCCGCCACCGTTCTACTGGCCGTAAAATCTATGATTTGCTTGGGCGAAAAGGTCACTTCTATTTCTTCAGAAAAAAGAATAACACCAGAAGTATCACTAACTTGTAATTGATAAATACCATCTTCTTCTACCTCCCAAGTTGTCTGAGTGGCACCATCGATGGCCCAGCCATCTAGAAACCACTGGTTATTGTCCTCATAATTAGATTGCAGGACTACTTTTTCATTCGGACAAGCAATAGCGCCACCTTCACTAAAAGTAATTACCGGATCTTCTACCGGAGGAATAACCTTAACTTCTACTGGAACGGACGCTCCCATGCAACCAAATTCGTCTTCGATTTCTACACTATAAATCCCAGAATCAAAAACGCGAATCAACGGACTTATATCTCCGGTATTCCACAAATAAGATTCTCCAAAACTTGAAATCAGGGTTACCGAATCTCCTGCAAAAAATTCTAATTCCCCGACCACACTTATCGTAGGAACGGGAGCAGGAAGTACCGTAAAAGGATAGGTAGCTGAACTAGTCACCGTACCAGAATTTTGACCAAGTACCTGAATGGTATGACTACCGGCAGCAATATCATCGACCGAAAATTCTGGGTCATTACTTTGCCCTACTTCTACACCATCTATCCAAAAAGTATAAGAATCAAAAATGTCAGGAAAGGCATTAACCGTCAAAAAATCTCCTTCACACAATCTCCCATCAATTGGATTAATAAATTGTAGCCCTAAAGATTCTTCGTTGAGATTGATGATTTTTCGAATCAAATTATTGTAGGTGTCCGCTACAAAAATTTCATCCAACGGAGTATAATAGGTCAATCCTACTGCACCACTAAAAGTAGCTGCGGGGCCATCCCCATCCGTTCCTCCAGTTTCACCAGCAGTACCCACATAAGTACTGACGATGCCTGTTGTTTCAATTTTGCGGATGACATTATTATAACCATCGGTTACGAAGATGTCTCCATGCTTATCTATCGTTACATCCCAAGGATAATTAAAACTAGCTTGTGCGGCTAGTCCATCTTGACTCCCCACAATTCCTATACCTGCTACCGTCGATACTTCTCCTTGTGGAGAGATTTTACGAATCAGGTGATTCCATTCATCCGCTACAATAATATTTTCATCTAGATCCAAAGCAATTCCATAAGGTCGATAAAAACGAGCATTACTCCCCGTGCCATCATCGGCTCCAGGAGTATAAGGTTTTCCGGCTATCGTACTGACAAAACCGGTAGGACTAATTTTTCGGATGATATGAGTAAGGTGATCCGCGACGTAAAGGTTGCCTTGTTTATCCATCACCAATCCCGTTGGATTACCAAAAGTGGCAGATTGTCCTTGTCCGTTTCCGGAGCCAAAATTTCCGGAGCCAGCAAAAGTACTGACCTCTCC
>CAYQRA010000797.1:0-3449 GCA_964419315.1 uncultured Saprospiraceae bacterium
GATCCTGGCCAGCATTCTTCCCTGTCCTGGCCGATCAATGGCCCATCCTTTTTACTCAACTCCTGGACCTTACGTGCATTCAACACCTTTTATTATTCGCTTCAAAAAAATAAAAAAAACGCCCAGGATATTCTTCGCTACGATTCCTTCTTCTTTCCTTTGGATGGTCTGCAAAACTGGAACCGCTTATATGGTAAAAAAGGATTCTTACAATACCAATTTGTCTTACCGCTTTCAAATAGCCGCGAAGGAATTTTGGCTATTTTAAAAACAATTCGGCAAAGCGGGGAGCAGAGTTATCTTTCGGTACTCAAACGTTTTGGTGCTGTGGAACCGCAAGCCGTGAATAGTTTTCCTATGCCTGGTTACAGCTTGGCTCTTGATTTTAAAAGAACTCCTACTATCTTTGCCCTACTCGACCGATTGGATCAGATGGTACTTGAAAGAGGCGGTCGTTTGTACCTGGCCAAAGACGCCAGAATGAGTGCCGCCGTATTTAAGCAAAGTTATTCCAAAGGGCCTTTTCCGACCGGGCCTTTTAGTTCGCTCCAATCGCAACGATTAAATGCTCGCTCATGACCCCATCTAATTTACCCGCAGCACCTTCTTGCTGCCTAATACTTGGAGGTAATTCGGATATTGGCATTGCCTTAGCGCATCGTTTTGCTCAGGCCGGTTTTTGCCTTTTATTGACTACTCGTCGGCAAGAGGGAATTGATCTACGTTTATCAGAAGAATTGAAAAAAAAGCATGGTGTCGCTGTGGAGTGGCTCCTCTTTGAAGGCCTGGCATTTGAAAGTCATCTCGCCTTTTACCAACGACTTCCACATCCTGTCGATGTGGTGATTTGTGTGTTTGGTTATTTGGGGGAAGAAAAAAAAGCGCGCAGCAATTTTGGAGAAGCACAGGCGATCATCCATAATAATTTTTTAGCACCAGTCTCTATTCTCAATGTAGTGGCAGAAGACTTTGCGCAAAGAAAGCAGGGCAGCATCATTGGCATTTCTTCAGTGGCCGGAGAGCGAGGGCGTCAAAGCAATTATTTCTATGGTGCCGCCAAAGCGGGCTGGAGTACTTATCTCGGTGGTTTGAGAAATCGCCTGCATCCATTGGGTGTACAGGTACTGACTGTAAAGCCAGGTTTTGTGCGTACCAAGATGACTAGCCATTTGGCACTCCCTTCCTTACTAACGGCCTCTCCTGATTCTTTGGCAGAAAGTATTTGGCGAGCCTATTCCCAAAAGAAAAATATATTGTATCATCGAGCAGTATGGCGTTGGATCATGTGGATCATTCGACTTTTACCAGAGGCCATTTTTAAACGACTTCGACTATGAAAAAAGCAGCTTCTAGTTTGGTAGTCTTTGATTTTGACGGCACGATTACTTTCCGGGATTCCTTTTTAGAATTCATTCGGTTTACGCATGGCTCTTGGCTACTTTGGTGGGGACTGTTTAAACATAGCTATTCGATTCTGTTGTATTATCTTGGGCGATATCCAAATGATCGTTTGAAGGAAAAAATTTTTGCTCATTTTTATAAAGGACTATCGCAAGAACAGCTAGAAACTTGGGGAAAAACTTTTGCTAATGAGCGGCTCTTAGAGATTTGTAGACCCAAGGCGCTACAATGTTTGGCCTGGCATCAAGAACAAGGACATCGAATCATCGTTCTTTCTGCCTCTGCGGCGATTTGGATTGGTACTTGGTGTGAGCAAAGAGAGTTGGAATTGATTGCGACCCAATGGGAATGGCAAGCAGGGCTTTGTACCGGACGGATAAATGGAAGCAACTGTTGGGGGCCGGAGAAATGGCGCCGCTTATGCGAAAAAATAGACCTGGCCGATTATTCCCACTCCTATGGCTATGGAGATCATTCGGCGGATCGGTATTTTCTACAGCATTTACAAGAAACCTACTTTCGTACTTTTAAAGCCATTCCGAAATGAAGATTGTTCGTATGATCAAAAAAGTATTGAGGTCTTACTTTGATATTCATGTCCTTAGAGCTAGTCGTTTACCTACTGGCCTCGACTTGGCGCATGATATTAAAAAATTGATCAATGAGCCTTTACATACCATTATTGATGTAGGCGCCAATAAAGGACGCACCATTTTGCAATTTCGCGAAGCTTTTGACCAGGCACACATTTATGCCTTTGAACCCGTAAAAGCAACTTTTCAGCAATGCCAACGCAATACGCATCATCTTTTGAATCTAGAATTGGAAGCAATGGCTTTGAGCAACCAAGAAGAAGAGGTCGAACTTCGACTTTACCCTTTTACGCTTTCTTCCCTTAATTCTCTTCATCCAACAACGATGAATTCCAAATCAACGGCAGAAGTAGAATTGATTAGCTGTACTACCCTAGATCATTATCTCGCCAAAAAAAGTATCGCTAAAATCAATTTGCTTAAATTGGATGTAGAAGGTTGGGAATTAAAGGTTTTGGAAGGAGGAAAAAAAGCTTTGGAAAACCAAAAGATCCATTTGATTTATTGCGAAGTTAGTTTTGATGAACAAGACCCTAGATTTACCTCCTTCCACCAACTAAAAACCTTTTTAGAACCTTATGGATACCACTTCTATAGTTTTTATCACACGATGATTCACGAAGGAAAGGCTCATTGCTCCAATGCCCTATTCTGCCTAAAAAAAGAAACCTCTTGATCCGTTTACTCAAAAAATCAATGCGCATTCTGGGATTTCTAGCTTACACACTAGTAGTGGTTTTACTACTCTTAGAACTTGCCTATCGTTTTTATTGGGTCGATTTTTATCGCATGGAACTGCTTGGACTCAATCCTTCTTCGGTATTGAATCCAAAAAAAGAGCAGCCCACTATTCTGGCATTGGGCGATTCTTTTACGGCGAGTCCACACAGTTATTTAGAGGTTCTAAAAAAATCTAATCCAGACCTGCGGATCATCAATTCAGGAGTACCCGGCACCTCTATTCGCCAGGCTGCTTTGATGGCTCCAAAACGGCTCCAGCGTTTTCAGCCCGAAGCATTGATTTATCAAATTTATTTGGGCAATGACTTATTAGAATTTCGCCATCCTACCAGTTCTCCCCGCTTATCCTGGGTTCGCCGATCCTACTGGTGGTTGTCAGATCGTATACAGGTTCTGGGCTACCTCAATAATCGCCTTCGTTTTTTACGCAAAGATATTTACAACGATTTACCAGCAGATTCCAGTCCTCAAACTATTCCTCAATTTTCCCCTAGTCATTATTCCGCACGGAGTAAAATGCATTTCCTGGCAGAAGCACAAGGAATAGAACATACCGTAAATTTGAGCGGCGACCGCCAAGAAGATGTCCAAGAATATTTTAAAGCCTTGAAAAAGATGCTTGCCAATGTGCCAGAAGATCGTACAATCGTCTTGCTCGTCATTCCCCATTGTATGCAAGTAAATGCACTTTACCGAGAACGAATGATCCAATTG
>CAYQRA010000798.1:0-3446 GCA_964419315.1 uncultured Saprospiraceae bacterium
AAGATGGGGGAGAGTTGCTTGGGTAGTTTTTTTTCTTCACACCATCGGATGGCTTTAAATTTATGAGGTTCCAATAGGGCGAGTTTGCCTTTCCATTTATGGGCCTGGTAAAAGTCGATAATCTCGTAGTGATTTTTTTTACGCCTACGTTGTAGCGTATGTACCAATTGTAGGTGCTTTTTTTTGACTTCCAGGCCAATTTCTTCAAAGGTTTCTCTTTTTATGGCTTGCAGTGGTGTTTCATTTGATTCGACAGTGCCGCCAGGCAAACTATAGCCACTTCGATTTTCTCCTCGTTCTAAGAGCAGAATTTTCCCTTTTCGCTTTAGTAGAATCCTAACAGAGTATCTGAAATTCACTTTGTGCTGTTTCATTATTGGAACATTTCCTATTGGAATATCCAAAAAGCTGCCAAAAATTAAAGAAAGGCTGAGAAGTTCTTAGAATTGCAAATGACCGAGCTATTAAACCCGGCCATCTGTTTCGGTAAATCGGAAAATTACACAGGGTATTTCTGTGTTTTTGAGGTCAGAAAAGACGTTAGGTGGGGTTTTTAGTTTTTTAAGCTTTACGAAGTTCGAGTAGTGGACTAGCAATATCCAATATCATCATTATCTTGGTAAAGATTGGGGAGCGCATCATTAGAAGCTTGTCTTGAGAATTTTTGATTGCGACGATGCACATATCTGCGTAAGAATCGGTAAAATAATTTCATGATATGGGTAAAATTTGTTGGTGTTAGGTATAAAAGTATAGACGGAAATCCGTCAGATTTGTCACTTTTTTATATGAATTTTGTTGTATAAATTAAAAGTAAATAAGTTTTTTGTTTTCAAAGCTGACATTCCTACAAAAAAGGCCAAACAAATAGAGCTTGCTTGGCTTTTTCAGCTGTTGCAGCTGGAGGGTAATTGTGTAAGCAAGCCGCTAGCAAAAACCAAGATCATCATCACTGCCGTAAAGATTGCTTTGGTAGTTTTTGTTGTTGCCAAGCTGGTTTCCCGATTCTTCTTTTCGGGGGCGCCACATTTTAAATACTTTTTTTAATAATTTCATGGGAGGTAGATTTTTTGAACTTTTAGACCCTTAAGAATTGGTCTTCTAAAAGCTTTGTTAGTGTTTCCTATATAGTATACGTTTCAAACCTTAAAAAAGTGGCCTGTATTTAGAGAAAAATGTTACTTTTTAAGTATTTAATTTAGTAGACGCATCTTTTTACCAAATAGTTGCTTCCAATTACCTAATATTTCTTAATAATTAGTCCTTCTCCAAGTATTTAAGAGAGGTATAACTTGCGGTAGGCGCTCCAACGTAGAATCATTCCAACTAATAGTACAATAATTGCAGCTCCAGCAGTGATCATAATGGCATTGGTACCCGGATCAGCCAACTGATTTCTTTTGATCAAAATGCCTGTAAAAGCCCAAACCAAAACCAAAGCAAAAAATATATCCTGAAACCTAAAAAGCATTCTAAGACCTAAGACCATTCCAACAAAGATCATAATCACTGCCCACACTGTTGGATTTATTCCAAAACCTGTCCATCCTCCGTTTACCAGAACCGCCGTGGAATTGGCAATGGTAGCGATACTGATCCACCCCATATAGACACTAAATACAATGCGCACTCGATTCATCACTGGAGGAGAAGCGGCTTGATTTCCAATATCCAACCTTAGGTAAATAGCGATCAAACTTAGTAAAAGCAAAAGCATGATTACAAGAGACAGATTGATGTAGAGATGATGCCAAGCCAAGATCCAAGAAACATTAGCGGCGCAATTGAGCAGAAAAAAGGGACCAATCTTTTCTAAAAAGGGTACCGGACGCGATGGTTTCTTAAAAGCCTGACTAAGGCCGTAGATCACAAAACTGACCAGTAGTAAATAAATTACCCCCCAAATAGAAAAGGTCAATCCTGCCGGAACAAATAGATTGGGATAGCGATCACTTAATTCGCCCGTATTAAATCCATTGATAGGTAGAGCATTGGCTAAAGCGTTGACAGTAATGACGGCGATCAAACCAATGGCATTGGCAACTGACCAGAATTTGGAATTAGGCATTTTGGTTTTGATTTGTAAAGATTCTTTAGAATATAGTCTTTTGCTTAGCTGTTCCTGAAAATTGAACCGATAAGCTTGTTCTAATTTGCGAAGTGTATAAGATAGGAGTATTTATATATTTTTTGGCAAAATTCGATAAGGCAATCTTAAATTTAAAATACCTAAAAGATCATAAGCGAATTCGATATTCATCCTATTTCGGGCTTAGGGAATGATCTTACTTACAAAAGGGACCGGGTAAGAAAAGAGAATGATGGAAACTTAAGATCTGGCGGTGAGCAGTACAAAAGCAAAAATAGCAAGGCCAATGCTACTAGCAAGTAGGTATTGATTTAACGATTACCGAGAAGAGAAAGGAGCTCTGAATGTCAGAGAAGACTACATCCAGTCCATTGCTTTTACAAAATAGGTCAATACAAATGGTAAAGGTACCCAGAACCATTCAGGGATTGTAAAAAGCAAACCTGCTGTAATTACAAATGATACAGCAAAGATAATCCAATCGAGGGAAGAAGAATTTTTAGTATTGGTCTCCATTATATTACGTTCTTTTGCTGCAAAATTAGTCCTTTCCAATCAAAAATGAAAATAAGAATGCCTTTTAAAATTAATTGTTTTTCGAGATAAATAGGGAAGCGCTCTGAAGTCCCTAAAATACTGGGCTTTTTGAGGATTTCCTCTGCCTCCATTCGATTAATTTTTTGTAAATCCAGTGCTTTTTTTGAGGAAGTATCCACCAATTGTTCAAGTCAAGGCATCCATAAGAGCAAGAGGTCGCTATCGTTTTTCAAATTCTTCTCTTTTACTTAACAAAATAATGATCCTATGAATCTCGCCAATAGATGTCTGCTAATTTTGTTCTTTTTTGTGAATGCCCTATCTGCACAAGATCAAAGTTTAGCTCCCTACTTTCAAGTCAGTAGCAATAATGTCAAAGAAGGTGGTTTCTCTCTCCTAGAAACCAATGCAGAAGTCAACATCAGCGGCCTTATAGCCGAAGTCATCATAGAACAGGTCTATCACAATCCCGGAAACTCGCCCATCGAGGCGGTTTATGTATTTCCTGGCTCTACCAAAGCTGCGGTCAATGGACTAGAGATGAAAATTGGGGAAAGGATGGTAAAAGCTCAAATCCAAGAAAAAAGCAAAGCCCGAGAACTTTATCAAAAGGCCAAACAGGCAGGCAAGCGAACTTCTCTTTTAGAACAAGATCGCCCCAATATTTTTACCATGAATGTCGCCAATATTATGCCTGGTGATACCATTCGTACTATTTTGCGATATACCGAATTACTAGTTCCCGAAGAAGGAATTTATGAATTTGTATATCCAACAGTGGTAGGTCCGCGATATACTGGAGAAGCCGTTCCTGCCATGC
>CAYQRA010000799.1:0-3416 GCA_964419315.1 uncultured Saprospiraceae bacterium
AAATATCATGGTGGCTAGTGCCTTGCTTTATGGTTATCTGACTCGCCACCAAAGTCAATATCAATTTGCGAATGTCTTGGATCAATTAGATCAATATCCAGCCAATCGACAATGGTTGGCTTTTTCGGAGGATAGTTTGGAGGACTTACCCGTAAAAGAAAGAAAGAATCTTCGTAAAATTTGTCGACGTAGAGGTTTTGGAATTCTCATCGTCACGGCAAAAGGAAAAGTGAAGCGATTGCTAAAGCCTACTTTTCAACGCAAATGGTTGGGAGATTTTTTACAATACTACAGTAAGGAGAAAGAAATTCGAGCCGCTTTGTAAGTTTATTTTTTCTGACGTACCACTCAAAACGGTGTTCGATATATAATCTAAAAATTCCATCCAACGCGAATCCCTAATCGGCGATAAATGATTCGATCTATGGTATCTCGCCATCTTGTTTCAGAGGTTCCCCATTGATATCTATTCCCAATCTCTAAAAGAAAATTTGTTTTATCCTTTCCCGCAAAACGGAGTCCTACGGAAGGGTGAACCATGGCACCGCCACCATAAGTGTCTTGTTCGTTTCCCGGAGAAGAAAACGAGAGCGAGTAGCCTAATTGCAAACCTCCATAGATACTTACTTTCTCTTTAGGACGAAGAAAATATTTGGCTTCGCCAAACAAGGGAAGAAAGGCATGATCATAAAAGTCAAGTGCCAGTCCACCACCTATTTGTAATCTTGGATTAAACTGATGTCCCGCACTAAAAGAAAGTAATTCGAAGCTGAATATAGGATCATTATTTCTACTAGAAATACCCAACAGAAATCCAAATTGATAAGTCACGTACGGGCCTTCTGTGCTAGTCGTATGTCCTTTTTGATGTACAATCTCTTTTTTATTGCTAAGTCTTATTTTGGAAATGCTACTGCTTTCCAATTGGATCACTTCCCCCGTTCGAAGCCGGAAAGTATTCCAGCCGGCACTATCCTGAGTCAATATCTGTACTTTTAAAAAACCTCCATTTTTTAAATAGATTTTACTAAAGGCATAGTCCTCTTGTGCGGATAAAGAAGCAACGGAAAAAATAAATAGAAAGAGGAATAGCAAAGGATATTTCTGAGTCATAAAGTAAGTGGTTTACTCTAGTTTTTTGAAAAAAAAATACGGAAGTAATAAAGATTCACCAGCAGTTTTGATAGGTGATAAAACCTTAGTTTAACCACTGGCGAATCTTTTGCAGAATAATTTATTTTTCAGAAGCGACAGGAATGAAGCTTAATTCTTGTAAATCATTTGGCTGATCAAAATTGTATTGGTGAAAACCTGTATCACCAATGACCAATAGGGTGTTTTTATTACCGGGGACGACGATGACATCCGTTGCAGGCCGTCCGTCTAAGTGCTGTATTAGGCTAGAATTGAGGCGAAGTGGATCACTGATATCAAAAACTTTTAATCCCGTTTGTCCTTCACACAAAAAGAGCTTATCGTCTTTGCCCGACAGACCATGTGGATTGTCCATTTGGAAAGAGTTGACCAGTCTTGGATTGGTGATGTCGGTAATGTCGATTAGGTCAAGTTGATTGATGGTGCTGCCATTGCACAATGTACCAGAGCGAAGCGTTACATAAGCATAATTGCCATTGACATAAACAGGGTCGCAAGAGGTCCAATGATCATATCCTGATAAATAAGTTGGATTGCTTGGATCGCTGATGTCGTAGATACTCATTCCCGTGTTGGAACCAAAAAATAATTTTCCATCAAAAGCATAAATCGTCTCAATTCCCCAGCCCAAGGATACGGTATTGACTTGCACTGGACAATCGGATTGGCCAAGACTAAAAACGCGTAGATCCGTTTCGTCAACTGTAAATAAATGACCATCAGCAATGGTGAAGCGAGCAAGAGAACCACCTACTCCTCCCGCATCAGGACTTCCACCTTTGTCTCCCGCAGATTCCAATACAAAAAGGTCATCTTGATTTCCCCAGCGACCTCCACTAGTTTCACAATCTACTATTTCTGTAACCTCTTCGTGCTCATAATAAACCAAAGCGTTGCCACTAGCATCTAAGCCAAAATGGGGGAAGGCGTCTTGAGTACGTTTGAGGATTTTAGGATTTTGGAGGTCCGCAATATCTATGCTAAGCAAGTCGGTAAAGTTGTCGGCATAAAGCACTTGGTTGCGGATTGCGATATCCACATTTCCCGGAATGCTAAGGAAACCGATATTGTCGGGGGCGCTAGGGTCACTATTGTCGATGATGTGTACCCCCTCTCTTTTTTCGTTGATAAAAATATAATTATTGTAGAAGTAAATTTTACCCGGATCAACCAATTCCTTAGAAGCATCCAAGCGAACATCTGCACGGATTTCAGCAAAGGATTTATAAATAGGTATTCTTTTGATATAAGTGATCTCTCGTTGACATTGGTCTTTTACACAGCTTTGCAAGCTGAACATCGCAACAAGAGCAAGGGTAAAAAAATTAATCGTTTTCATAAATAAATTTTTAAATGGAATGAAGTTAAGTAATGTTGAAAAACGGAAAAGTGGATTTTTTAACCACACTAAAACATCAGAACAATAAAAAGCTTCTGTGGACACATTCTGTCCAGATTTTATTTATTTGTTTTCCTGTATACTTTGCAAGACAAAGGGAATTGCTGGCCATCGTTCATGTGGAAATACTTCTTTAACCATCCCACTAAAAATAACGGTCATCTCTTCTACTTTGTGTTTTTCCTCCAAATTGCAGGCGATGTAACGACTATTTTCGTCATTCGCTAAGATAATAATATGGTCTTGACCTATTTTTTTAATAATCCCCTTGATACTTTTCACAGTTTCTTGAGTCTTACGGTCGGAAAAACAATCTTCGCTATACTTTGCTTCCTCCGTTGAGGCAGCAGGTGGGCAAGCTCTAATTAAAAATAGAAGTCCAAACAAAAGTCCGGCTAAAGAAAATAGGGGGTAGGTTTTCATACCAATTGGTTTTGTGAATGATTACCTAAATATACGGCATTCCCTTTGGAACGGTATGTATCGTTCTGATATTTAATAATACGTCGAAGGAAAGGGAAGGGTTGGTAAGGGGGGAATAAAAAAAGAGAATTGGACTTTTTATTGGACATTAGGCCAGTAATCAATTTTCAATATCGAATGGGGTGCTAAAGGAATACTACCTCCACGAATTTTCGTCCCAATCAAAATTGAAAATTGATTACTGATTATTGGATATTCCCTTTTGCCTCCTTATTCCACCAGGTTAATCAAAGTGCGATAATCATCAAAATACGCATCTTCGGAAGGGAGTTCTAGCAATTCCATCCACTCTTCTTCTGCATAAGCACTTTCTATATCCGGTAAGGTAGAAGAAGTTCTGATTTCAATTTTTCCTTGAGAAAGTTGTTGCATCCGCCAA
>CAYQRA010000800.1:0-3416 GCA_964419315.1 uncultured Saprospiraceae bacterium
GCTCCATGCAAAAAATTAGACATTGATTGATTATCCCAATAGATGCTACAATTTTGCCTATACCTTAATAGGATTTTATAAATATTTTGCAGCATCAAATAATTTCCAAAAATAATATCGCAAATAGTCGATATTCTTATTATAAAATTCAAAAATCAAAATCATATGGTAAGCACAGATTTCATTCAAAAAGATTCTTGGCAAGGAAAAGCCATGATGGGTAGCTGGCAAGAAACAGCAGGAGGTGCAGCAGATGTACACAATATTGCTACCGATGAAGTAATTGCGTCCGTAGGTATGGGTTCGCCAGCTGATGTTGTAGCAGCAGCAAAACGGGCAGCCAAAGCTCAAATTGCCTGGGCAGCAAGACCCGCCCAAGAACGCGCAGATATCGTTAATAAAGCAGCGGATTTATTAATGGAACATAAAGACGAGTTTATCTCTTGGATCCAAAAAGATATTGGAGCCATCACTGGGGTAGCTACGGTTGAAGTGGTGCACGGGGAAACTTTTATTAAGCATGCCGCTAAATTGGCATTAGAACCCATGACCAAAGAAATTCCTTCCATGGATGACCGAGTGAGTATCTGTCGCAGAGTTCCTCATGGAGTCGTTGGAGTGATTTCTCCTTTTAACTTTCCTTTTGTCTTATCGATTCGAGCAGTCGCTCCAGCACTGGCATTGGGGAATGCTGTGATCCATAAACCAGATCCACGCACACCAATTGCAGGTGGGATCATCATTGCTAGAATTTTTGAAGAAGCAGGTTTGCCTAAAGATTTATTGCATGTTATTCCTGGCGGAGCTGATGTAGGAACGGCCATGATCGAAGCACCCGAAGTACAAATGATTGCTTTCACTGGCTCTGTTGGCGCTGGTTCGAAAGTAGGAGAATTAGCAGGAAAACACCTGAAAAAAGTGTCTCTTGAATTAGGGGGTAAAAACTCCATGATCGTCACCGATGATGTTGATCTGGATGTTGCTGCATCCAATTGTGCATGGGGGTCGTGGTTACACCAAGGTCAGATTTGCATGGCTACTGATTTGGTAATCGCTCATGAAAAGATTGAGCCTGCATTGACTGAAAGGATGGTGACCAAAGCTCAAAACCTTCCTTATGGCGACCCATCAAATGGTTTGCCAATAGGGCCATTGATCAATGAAGCTCAGGCGGAGCGAACTCAAGCGATAGTAGATGATGCGGTCAATAAAGGAGCCAAACTATTGGCTGGTGGAAAAAGAGATGGGAAGTATTTTCCTGCTACTGTTCTTCATGGCGTGAAGCCAGGGATGAGAGCTTTTAGTGAAGAAATTTTTGCACCTGTCGTCTGTATTGTTCCGTGCAGTAGTGACCAAGAAGCAGTAGATATTGCTAACTCTTCCGAATTTGGTTTGGCAGGTGGCGTACTTTGTAATGACTTAGAGAGAGCTAATAAAATTGCAGACCAATTACAAGTAGGAATGTTGCATATCAATGACCAAACGGTAAATGGCGGAGCCATGCCTCCTTTTGGTGGATTCAAAAAATCTGGAAATGGATCACGGACTAGTGGACCAGCAGATATTGAAGAGTATACACAATGGCAATGGGTATCTACCAAAAAAACAGCAACGCCCTATCCCTTTTAGAAGCTAAGCGTCAACCGCTACTACCATATTTTTTCATACACCAAATCAGTTTTTTGATTTAAATTTTTAGAGGATTGGATTTCATTTTTGAAATCTGATTCTCTATAAAATTAGATCTACACTGTAGATTTTTTTATATCGCATTCTAAAAAAATATCGAATGTCAAAATCTCAACTCATGCATGTTCTGGGGGAGGCAGCAAAAAACCCAGCACCTCAAACCAATAATCCCGTAGAGATTAGAGCCTGGTTTAATGGTGCATTTGGAGGTGCTCCTGCGCCAGAAGGTGTGACGATAGAAACGCATTCCATCAAAAATTTTAAAGCCGAAATATTGATACCCGATGGAAAAGTAAAATCAGGGCTAATCATTTATTTTCATGGAGGTGGATTTGTTTTTGGAAATTTGAATACCCATAGACCAATTGCAGCAGGCTTAGCTAAAGCATCAAAACGAAAAGTTCTTCATGTCGATTATCGACTCGCGCCAGAGCATCCCTTTCCCGCTGCACACGAAGATGCCTTAGCTGCCTATGAATGGGCATTGTCTCAAAATTATAAGTCCTCAGAAATCGCATTATGTGGTGATTCCGCAGGAGGCAATTTGGCTTTAACAACTGCGGTAACCTTACGGGATGTTGGACGTCCAGTTCCTGCTTGTTTAGGTTTGATGTCTCCAGCCCTTGATATTGCGGGGGAAGGAGAAAGTCATAAAACAGTTGAAGATCCAATACTTCCTCCTCCCTTGGTAGAAATGTTTTGGCAATGCTACGGTGGTGAAATGGATAGACGAGGTTCCCAATTAACTCCATTTTATGGGGATTTAAGTAATCTTCCTCCAGTCTTATTTCACGTTGGCACTTGGGAAATACTTCGGGACGATAGTATTACGGCAACGAATAAAATTAAAGAATCAGGAGGTCATGCCGAGGTGAAAATTTGGGAAGACATGTGTCATTCCGTTCAATTGTTTGCCCCATTTGTAGACGAAGGAATGAGTTCTATTATTGAAATGGGACAGTTTTTTGACAAAACTATTTCTAATCAAGAAAATTGACAAAAATAATTTTTCGAAAAAAAATTAAAAAATAAAATCATGCAAATCAAAGCTGCAGTAGCTCGCGGAGCTGGAGAACCTTTAAGCATTGAAAATATCAGTATCGAAGAACCACGGGATAATGAAATTTTAATAAAAATGGTCGCAACCGGTATTTGTCATACCGACCTTTCTGTAATGGCAGGCTATTTACCAACTCCTCTACCGGCTGTACTAGGGCATGAGGGAGCTGGAATTGTAGAAAAAGTTGGGAGCGGAATTTCAAAGGTAAAACCTGGCGACCCGATAGTGATTACCTTCAATGCTTGTGGCGGTTGTCCGAGTTGTCAAAAAAATGACAGAGCTTATTGCTACGAATTTTTTCCAAGAAATTTCTTAGCTAATCGTACCGATGGATCAAGTGCTTTATCGGCGAATGGTGATGTGATCAATAGTAATTTCTTTGGACAATCCTCCTTTGCTACACATGCTATTTGTCATGAAAATAATGTAGTCAAAGTACCCAATGATGTTCCTTTAGAAATGTTAGGTCCTCTGGCTTGTGGAATTCAAACTGGTGCAGGTTCGGTGATGAATAGTCTGAAAGTTTATGAAGGTTCTTCCTTTGTGGTTTTTGGAGCGGGGTCTGTTGGACTGTCTGCCGTTATGGCGGCTAAGGTGCAAAATGCGGCGATCAATATTGCAGTTGACATCAAAGAGGAAAGATTAGAGATGGCAAAAGAATTAGGAG
>CAYQRA010000801.1:0-3408 GCA_964419315.1 uncultured Saprospiraceae bacterium
AAGCCGGAATTAGATGCTGCTATCGTAGGAGAATCTATTGCCAAGCAGATTGAAGCGCGTATCAACTATCGCCGAGCGATCAAAATGTCTATCCAATCTACGATGAGAGTAGGCGCAGAGGGAATCAAAGTGAGAATCTCTGGAAGACTGAATGGTGCAGAGATGGCTCGTTCTGAAGAATATAAAGATGGACGAACGCCTTTACATACTTTTCGTGCTGATATTGATTATGCACTCACAGAAGCGCAGACCGTTTACGGAAAAATCGGTGTTAAAGTATGGATCTGTAAAGGAGAAGTTTTAGGGAAAAGAGATCTTTCTCCTAATGTTGGTGTGAAAGCCAAGGAACAAAAAGACGGTAGAGGAGGAAAACGTGGTGGTGGACGTAATATGAGACGTCGTTAATTTAGAAAATCTGAAAAAATTGGCGTACCTTTGCCCTGCTTTTCTGGAAAGCACGAAAAATGGACTTTTTCGCCAATTAAAACAGCTAAAAATAGCATAAGATGTTACAGCCGAAAAGAACGAAATATCGCAAACAGCAAAAAGGTAGAAATAAAGGCCTAGCTATCAAAGGAAGCCAAGTAGCTTTTGGTTCTTTTGGTCTTAAGACATTGGAGCCTGCATTCATTACCAATCGTCAAATTGAGTCTGCGCGTATCGCAATGACAAGATATATGAAGAGAGAGGGTAATGTTTGGATTCGAATCTTTCCTGACAAACCAATTACTTCCAAGCCTGCTGAGGTACGGATGGGTAAGGGAAAAGGAGCTTTGGATCACTATGTAGCGGTCGTTAAACCGGGCCGGATCATGTTTGAATTAGATGGAGTTTCTTTAGAAACAGCTAGAGAAGCACTTCGATTGGCGGCACAAAAATTACCTGTAGCAACCAAAGTAGTCGTTCGACCTGATTACGCAGAATAAATAATTTTTGAAGAGTATTTAATTTTAGAATAATGGCAACCAAGAAATTTCAGGAACTCCAAGAACTTGCAGACACTGATCTGAAAAATGAGCTGACCGAAACTCAAGGGCAATATCAAAAAATGAAGTTTGATCATGCGATCAAAGGATTAGAAAATCCTCTAGTACTTCGTGAAATCCGAAGAGATATCGCACGCTTACAAACCGAAGTTCGTCGCCGTGAGATGGCTCAAATGGATGAAAGCCAATTAGCTAACAGATCTAAAATCCGCGAAAGAAGACGTAAGTAATATCTAATACTCTTACGAAAGCTTTAGACTAATAATAATTCAATATCATGTCTGACATCAAGAATAAAAAACAAAGAACCGGAGTAGTCGCCAGCAGAAGCATGGACAAATCTATCACGGTTGTTATTGAGCGTAAATTGCGTCACCCGATCTACGGAAAATACGTAAAGAAGACCAAGAAATTTATGGCTCATGATGAGAAGAATGAATGTAACGTGGGAGATACCGTTCGCATTACAGAATCTCGCCCTTTGAGCAAGCGCAAAAGATGGCGTTTGGTTGAAATCATAGAAAGAGCTAAATAAGCAAATAAGAATTTTTTAAACTCTCTTACCTCAATCGTAAAGAGTTTTAATAAAGGTCAATAAATATAGTATCATGATTCAGCAAGAAAGTAGGTTAAAAGTTGCCGATAATAGTGGCGCCAAAGAAGTGCTCTGTATTCGGGTTCTAGGTGGCTCCGGCCGTCGATATGCCTCTATTGGAGATCAAATTGTGGTAACAGTGAAAGACGCTATGCCTGGAGGAGTAAAGAAGGGAACTGTTTCTACCGCAGTTGTAGTTCGTACAAAAAAAGAAATCCGCCGAAAAGATGGAACCTATATCCGTTTTGATGACAATGCAGTAGTGCTACTCACCGCAAATGGAGAACCAAGAGGAACCCGTATTTTTGGACCTGTTGCCCGTGAATTGCGGGACAAAGATTATATGAGAATCGTTTCATTGGCCCCTGAGGTACTTTAAGCCTCCGGAATAAATCTAATATCATGGCAAACAAAGGAAAAGACAATCAGAAAAGATTTGCTCCGAAGCTCAAAATCAAAAAGGGCGACCGTGTAATGGTTATTGCTGGCTCCAATAAAGGAAGCCAAGGGGAAGTGTTGGAAGTATTTCCACACAAAAACCGCGCAATCGTAGAGGAAATCAATATTGTAAAGAAACATCAAAAGCCAACCAATGATAACCCTGGCGGGATTATCGAAAAGCCAGCTCCGATCCACATTTCAAATTTGAAAGTGATCGATCCTAAAACCGGCACTCCTAGTAGAGTAGGTCGCAAAGAGGTAGATGGTAAATTGGTTCGTTATTCTAAGAAATCTGGTGAAATTATTAAGTAATGAGTTATCAACCGAGATTACAAACAAAATACCGCGAGGAAATTATTGGTAAACTGATGGAGCAGTTTCAATACAAATCCATTATGCAAGTACCTCGCTTGGTGAAGATTTCTATCAATCAAGGTGTTGGTGGAGCTACTGCTGACAAGAAAATGGCAGAAACTGCCTTGGTAGAAACTACTTTAATTGCTGGTCAAAAAGCAGTTCCAACCAAAGCACGAAAGTCAATCTCTAACTTTAAATTGAGAGACGGAATGCCGATCGGTGCTAGAGTTACTTTGCGTAACGAACGCATGTACGAATTTTTGGACCGTTTAGTAAGTGTGGCTTTGCCTCGTGTACGTGACTTTCGCGGAATCAATGATAAAAGCTTCGATGGTCGTGGAAATTATTCCATGGGAATCAAAGAGCACATCATCTTCCCAGAAATTGACTTAGATAAAGTTAGTCGCATCACTGGATTGGACGTTACTTTCGTAACTACTGCCAACACGGATGCAGAAGCATTGGCTCTATTGAAAGCATTGGGCTTACCATTTAAGAATCAAAAGTAAAACCTTTTAACCCATAATATTATGGCTCGGAAATCACTAATCGCACGCGAAAACAAGAGAAGAAAAATGGTTGCTAAATATGCTGCAAAGCGTAAGCAATTAAGAGAAGAAGGAAACTGGGATGAACTCGACAAATTACCTAGAAATGCTTCTCCAGTGAGATTGCATAATCGTTGTCAATTGACTGGTCGTCCCAAAGGCTACATGCGAATGTTCGGTATTTGCCGGGTAACTTTTCGCGAAATGGCACTTGCTGGCAAATTGCCTGGTGTGACCAAAGCAAGCTGGTAATTACTAATAAATACCTTCTTTGATCAATCCCGTTGCGATAAGCAATTTTATCAAAGAAGTAGCTCAAGGCCAAATGAATTTATGATTTGGTCGAAATAATTAAGGGATTGGTCATAGAATCATAAATACAATTTTGGCTTTTAGCTAAACTATTAAATACTTTTTAAATGGCAGTTACAGATCCGATTGCAGATTACTTAACCAGAATTCGAAATGCCCAGCAAGCTGG
>CAYQRA010000802.1:0-3394 GCA_964419315.1 uncultured Saprospiraceae bacterium
ATTACCTGCAGGTAATAGCGAACAATCGGTTTTTTATATTTTAAGGTATGTTTTAGATTGGTGGAGTATCGCAAGCGTAGCAATCAATAGGAAGTTCCACTCTACCTCCTACGGGATCATTATTTTTCTAAACTAAAAGTCCTATATTTGGGCTAAGCATTTCTAAATTTCACCAGTAATTATTTCTATAAAATAGACACATGAAAATCGGAATCATTATAACATTGGGGGTAATTGTCTTAGGATTCGTCGCTTGTAAAGGTGGCAAAAAGGCGATGAATACGAATACAGAGGAGCTGAAGACAGAAACTACGCTCGGCATGGATATGGCGGCAGGTACGGGCAAAATAATTGCGGTGATGAAAAAATCTTCCTGCTTCGGAAAATGTCCCGTTTATACCCTCAACATCATGGACAATGGAAGAGTCGAATACCACGGTGTTATCCATACCGAAAAAATAGGAGCCTATAGCAGAATGTTACCAATAGACAGCTTTAATCAAATTGTCCGAGCGATTCAGGAAACGGATCTTTGGCAATACGAAGACCTTTACAAAAGTGATGCTTCAGATTTTCCCGTCACGACGATTACTCATTTTCGAGGCGACACTAGCAAGACCGTCAAAGGGGATTATATCCGACCGGAAGGAGTGCGTCAATTGGAAGATAAACTCAAATTAGTGGCCAATTCTGGAACGTGGAGACAAGATGAATTGGCTGTTCCTTATGGAAGTATTCCGGGAGAAATTATCGTAGAATTGGTTCCTGAAGCCAATGAAAAAGCGCTCGAAAGTCATTTTGCAGATCAGGGGCTTAAGATCAAAAACAAAGTCGCTCCTAATTTAAATCTTTGGCTTTACACTTTCGATGAAGAAAAAATAAGTGCTGGCCGTATGGGCGTTTTATTGAAAGAATATCGTGGAGTAAAAGCCGTAGATTTTAATAAAAATTTGGATTCTAGAAGATAACGAAGCGACCTCGAAGAGTAATGCACAACAGTGCATTAAGCGAAGGCACCGCGCAAGCGGACGGGAAGCCTCACTACATACAAGAAAGAAAAGATTGGACGAAAGAGGGCTCCGCCACGCTAAAAGACCCTTGGAGCTTGTAAGGTTCCTTTTTGGTAAGGTACTTTGATAAATTCTAGCGTACCCGGTCTTACGCCCAAAGTAAAGTGAAAACTTCCTCGATCTGGTTGCCAAGACAGCCCCATTTGCCAGCAATGCAAATTCCGGTTGATTGTCAAAGAAGGATAAAGAAATCCTTTCCGCTTAAAATCATAACCCACTTGATCGATTGTCACCGACCAATTACTCGTCAATTGAATATTTCCAATACTTAGTTTGAGCACATGATCTCGGACGGTCAGGGTATCTTGCTCATCGATTACCGACCAATTAAAACTCAAACTGTGGGTCAACCTTAGTGCATCTAAGATATCAGAAACCCCATCCACTTTGGTTCCCCCTTCTTGCTGTTTGCCACCCTGC
The DNA here is from genome assembly GCA_964419315.1 of uncultured Saprospiraceae bacterium. GTDB lineage: Bacteria > Bacteroidota > Bacteroidia > Chitinophagales > Saprospiraceae > CALLVY01. The sequence goes on from CAYQRA010000802.1 coordinate 1,491, forward strand.
CCCCTATCGCTTTGTCGACTGTCCTCTTTCTTGTTTTTTTTACCTTCTCCAAAAAGATTTTTCTGCAAATCTTTTAAAGACATTCCAGTATTGATCCGAAGATTAGCGTTCACAAATCTCAAAGGTCTCTTATTTTTATCCCATTGAAATACATCCACTTTTGTGTTCTCTTCTAGCGCATAAAAACTATAGCGCGCATCTCCATTCACCGTCGTCAATCCTTTAAATAATTTGGTTCGACCACTGATGCTTAGGTCTTCCAATTTCAAACTATCTGCGGCATAATTATAAGAACTCTTTAAACTCAAGGTCTGTAATAATTGAACCACCTTAGAAGTGGAATCCTTTTTGGAAAAAATCTTGGCTTCCACTGTATTTCCAATAGAAAAACCCAGTCGCATAGACCTACCTTGGGTGCTAGGACGGTCAAAGAATCCATTTTGAAAACGGGTATAAGTATCGCCCCTATTAAATTCGGATCGAACATCTGTATCCACCGTATCGAGCAAACTGGTATAATCTGGCATGTATCCAAAACTCATAGATGGAGACATGGTATGTCGGATGCCACGGAGTTTTCCTTTCTTGAAATCCATTTGTCCAAATAGCTTGGTAGAGAGATTGACCGAAAGATTTTTGAGGTTGTGAAAAGCACCAAAACCGCTGAGAGTATCGGTGATTACATTTCCATATTCGAGGGTATCTATATCCACGCGAAGGTCCAAACTATCCGCCGATAGATAGGTGGTATCTAATGCCGTAACCACCGTTGGATCAAAAGTTTTATTGATCGACTGGAGGTACCAGTTTTCGCTATAACTAACTTGTGGCGTTAGATTGAAATACTTGAAAAGTTTAAAATTGGTTTTTAAAGTAGCGACTTGTTGTATTCCCGTATTTGCACTTTCCAAAGTTTGGCGAGTAAACATCGTTGAATCCGTGGTAGAGAAAGTATTTCGAGCTTCGGCGGTATAATTGAAAGTGATTTTTTCATACCATTGTTGTTTTCCGCCCTTAGAAACTTTTCTTTTAAAAGGATATAAATCACTTGTGGTAAATCGGATATTAGGTAGGTTAAAAGTCACCTTATTGGTCGATGTATTCTGGGAGTGTCGGAAAGAAGCGGAAAAATTAAAAGGACGATTGGCAAACCTTCTCGTATAAGAAAGATTAGAACTTAATGAATTTTGCTGCTGCCCTCTTGCACTGACATCAAAAGTTTTTTGGAAGCCATTGGTTTGAATATTGAGCGAACCAGAAAATTTATTATAAGGATGGGCTTTGGCATCTTGGTTGTGTGACCAATTGATTCGCAAAGCTCTTTGGCTATTCACTTGGGCTTTATTGTCTTCTACTTTTCGATCCGCATATTCTACGAGTAAGTTTCCATTGTATTTATACAAAGTCTTATAATTGGATTGGGCACGGAGCACCCAAGTTCCCCTGGTGTAGATATCCCCTGTCAATTGCAAATCAATTCGATCTCGCAATGGAAAATACCATCCTATTTTTTCCAAACCATAGCCCAATAAGGGATCAGATTTATAATCTTTGGGAAAGATGAGTCCCGTACTTTCTTGTTTGGTTATCGGGTAAAAACCAAAAGGCAACCAGATCGGTGTGGGGACTCCGCCAATCTCTAGATTGGAAGGACCAACGACGACCATTTTATTGGGAATCACTTTTTGTTTATTGCTTCTAATTCCGAAGTGGGGATGGGGATGATTGCAGGTGGTAAAAATGGCATCTTCGCTGTAGACCACATCGGAGGTAGTGGTATCGCTAGGATTGCCTCCAATAAATTTGGCTTTCGCTCCCAGCACATATAAGTCATCTCCCTGTTTGGTATTGACATTATAGATGATTCCCTTGCGGGTCTTAAAATTATACAGCATCTTTTTGGC
>CAYQRA010000803.1:0-3391 GCA_964419315.1 uncultured Saprospiraceae bacterium
CAAGCACATTGACTTGATAATTATCCGGTGCCAACTGTTCAAATAAACCTTCTGATTGAGGATCTAAAGGGCCGATACTAAAAGCATAGGGAGGAGTGCCATTAATGGCTTCCACTTCAATTTTTCCATTGATGGTATTACAGGTATTGACTTTGCTATCCAAAAGGAGAAGCTCCGGTTGGTCTGTACTGGATAACTCTGCTTCTTCACTATGGCTACAACCGAATTGGTCTTGAACCGTGACCGTATACTTTTGGGCAGCTAGATTTTCAAAGAGCGGATTAGATTGAAAATTGATGTTATCAATAGAGTATTCCAAAGGGGCAATACCGCTAGCAGGATAAACGGTGATACTGCCATTGCTCTTATTGCAGGTAGCATTTTGTAAATCCAGATTTCCAATTCGGGGAATGCTAGAAGAAAAGTCAACTTCGTATTCAATTCTACAATTGTTTTCATCTCGAATCACTAGGGTGTATAGCTCTGCTGCTAAGTTGGAAAAACTATTATTACTCTGGAAATTGATACCATCAATAGAATATTCTAATGCCCCATTTCCGCCACTGGCTTGCAGTGTGATTGACCCATTTTTATCCTGACAAGTGGGATAAAATTCGGTCACATTATCTACGGAGATGGAGTAGGAGGCCAAAAATTCATAAGTACTTGCGCCGCCTCCAATACTGAGATTCAATTCGCAGAGCAAGGTCAATTCATTGCTTGCAAAATCGATTTCGTATATCTTAGATTGACCGCCTGTGATGGCATAGGATCGAAAAGTATTGCAATCTTCTGCATAAGAAACAATGCCATAAATATCGGTAGAAAAATCTTCTGAAATCACAACTTGACTTTGGCTGGGATCATCAATGTCGATCAAGATGATATTATTTCCGACCGCAGCAACATACAAATTTCCTTTATAAAAAGTAAGATCTCCTGCGGCACTAAATCCGAAATCTCCATGATAAGTTTCTGTAGAACTGGCGAGGTCGTAAGACCATAATTGACCTTCGTTGCCGGTAGCATAAATTCGACCATTGCTATGCACGGTAAGGGAATTATAAACCTGACCATTAAATTTGTGAAGAATATTGACCACTCCGGTGGAAGTATTTATTTCAAAAAAATCTCCAAAAGGGCCAAGGCCATAAAGTTTTCCATTGGGATGAAAAGAGATGTCATTTACGAGGTGTTGAATTTCAACGACGAATTCGGTAAGACAATTATTAAGATCTAATTGGTATAAATCTTTTGAGACGGTACTCACATAAATGTCTTGGGCATTACCGATGATCGGTAAGGCAGTGGCTAGCCAAAAGGCTAGGCCAAGCAAGTTATTTTTTTTCATAGCTTTTTGTTGTTTTAGTTTTACTGGAAAGACCAGTTAGCTTCGTAAACAACGGGCAAAAAGTGTAAAATCAATTTGATTAATGCTAAGCGTTTTTCAAACTAATTTTAGATGCCCTTATAATATAAGGGTTTTTTGGGATAAAATCCTGTGTATAAAAGAATCTGTAAAGAAATATCCAAATTTTAGGAATTCGAATTAGATCAAACCTCTACCGTTGAAGGTATCGGTAGAGGTTTGGGGGATAGGTGAAATAGTTTTAGTTTTCAAATAGGTAAATAATGATCTAGGACTTGCATTATTTCTTCTTGCACAAGAATAGTAATTTAAAAAGATCGAGAATAACCAACGTATGGCAAAGCAGGAATATAGTCTATTAAGGAATCAACAACCAAGAGTCCCAGATCGAAAGCATTTTTTTTGCCTAAAAATCGGACTCCATGAATACCGAAGTAATTTATTCCGGTAAACTGATTGGAAGAGATATAGTTTTCCGTAAGGAGGCTAATTCCATTGCTTACCCGATGAGTACCAGCTAAAAGAGCAGTAGGAGATTGCATCGCTCTTCCATCAGTAAAACCATAACCAATACCTAGTGTCAGATTAGATTCTGAGCTACCATAAGTACCCGCAGCGTAGGCTAGGGTAGTGATGTCTTGTAAGCCTACTCCAAGAACTAGAAGTCCGCCACCGGCATGAACTTTATCGGAAATTTTAAAACCTGCCTTGGGTGTAAAAAACCAAATGGGAGGTATTTCATCCGTAATCATAGATACAAATTCAAAGCCACCACCGATGGAAATATTCTTGGTAATCCCATAATTAACAAAATTGGCGGCAACCATTATGTTTTGGTAATAGCCTTCTCCTTTCTCTAAAGGAATGGCAGAAGGGGCAAAAAAGTAACGGGTATCTTGTGGATTAGAAAAACGGAATTTTCCAGTGTAAGTGTATTTTTGGATAGACTTAATATTTGCTGCAATCAAACTGGTTGAACCATTGACGGTTTTTAGAATAATAGTTTGTTCGTCTTGTTGGAGTAAAGTACCGTTATAAGTCTCGCCATTTTTCATTTTTACCTCCACTTTTTGACCGAGTAGGAGGGAGTCTGTTTGGGCAGAGGCGTTTAGAATAGAAAACAAAAAAAGAGCAATGGTCAAAAGGAATTTAGAAAAATTCATAAGTAATATTTTTTGAAACATGATTGAAATAACTTCTATCTTTTTTGAGAAGTATTTGATGTTTCAAAGGTCAGCCATCTGAGTGGCTAGTCTGTCTCGAATCTTCCTGATGATATATTTTTAATAAGCTTATATTAAGAAAATGGGCTCCTTTTGATTTATAAATCCCTGAATACTAGGCTTTTTTGGGGTGTGGATTGTTGAGGATATTGAAATATTAAATATTTCTATTAAGTATGTTTTTATTATTACATTTGAGAAATCATTCGAAAAAGCCTTTGCCTTTGCCGGAAGGCAGGTTGGGTTCTAGTTTATCACTTTTTTATAATCTCAAATAAATATTTTTATTATGCCAGAAATTGTTTTTAGTCGAACACAAAAAGCGCCACTTCCTTTTACGACTACTTATACTCCTAACGTGGATGGAGAAGTTATATTGATGTTGAGTGGTTCCGCCTAGACCTCAAAACAAAACTGCTCAATTGGGCTGATGTTAGAAATAAATGGTAAAGAAGTTTGTACGGCCGAAATCTTCAGTAATGGTCCAAGTACGCATCGACTACTTATGCCTGGAATCGTACCCTATCGGTTTGTTTTAAAGCACAATGCTAAAGATGATTCTATAGAACCGGTTAGTATTACGGTTAAGGCGCTAAATGCGGATACCAACTTTGATCATAATGATTATATAAGTTTAAGCATTTTGTAAATTGCTTACATCTATAAGAACAAACGCTTTTGAAATAAGAGCGTTTGTTCTTATGGTGTTGTAGAAAATATGGAGATCGCATTTCTCTCGTTTAACTAAGTACATCGTAAATTAAGTAAATGTCCTTTTTGAATAATGGATTTTGTTTCT
>CAYQRA010000804.1:0-3388 GCA_964419315.1 uncultured Saprospiraceae bacterium
TTCTGCTTCTGAAAAGTATAAAACTTATAAAAAGAACAATTATTTATCGCCAGATGAAATCTCTAATTTGATCATCCATGATAAGCGCTATCGACAAACTTTGGATAATCAGGTAGTCCGAGAATTGGTTACAGCGGAGTAGTAGGATTTTGGATAAAGGCTAGACTTCATAAGCGGGAGTCTAGTCTTTATTTTCTTCTTTCATTTCTAAAAAGATTTCTCTCCCTTTGATTACTTCCAACTCCTTTTCCCTTAATAATCCACTATGATTTTTTTCAAACCAAATAGCTAAATCATCATGGATCAGTTGATGTCGAAAACGCCATTTCCCTCCATCTTTTGTCATCAAGCCAGTTTCAGATACGGCGTTTAAAAAGGAAACCAAGTTTTTGGGAATATCTCCTTCCATCCATAAAGCAAACCTTAAACAGATATGCTTGAAAAGTGGGCTAAAAATAATTGCTGCCCCTAAAGCTACAATTACACTAACCAAAAACCCATAATAGGATTTCAAAAGAACATAGGAAAGCACTCCAATAATGAGGGAAAGAATAAATGCCCATTGAAAAAAGTCTTTTCCAAATTGTGCTAAAAAGCGCTGATAAGGATTATCAATTTTGGGAAAGGGGGGTTCGACAGATAGTTGCTCGACTATTTCGGACAAAAAACCGATCCCAAAACCAGCCATAGCCCCCCAGAACGAACTAACTCCATGATTAAAACCAACCTTGCTTAATCCCCAAATACATAGATAGCTGAATACGGCAGTCCCCAAACCATCTATCATACTTTCCTTAAAGATTTGCATATTGATACTATTAATCTTTAATCTTTTCCTTTCTTTCGTCTTTATTTGATCACTATCCAACGCTATACCTATACCCGCAAGCGCTCCGAGAAACCAACCATAGACCAAGTTTAGGAGGTACACCGAAAACAAAGACCAAAAAACAAAAGCAATACCACCAATAATCAGCGTATAAACATATTTTCTTCTCGCCCACCAAGGTTGTAAATCAATCAACTCAAACGAAATCCGATTCTCTAAAAATTTCATTTTCCAAGCCAGCCAGCCCAAATATTTCTTGGTCTTTTCTTTATCATAAATGGTGACCTTTTCAATCTCTGTAGCAATATAGAATGCCGTGATTTCCTTTTGTAAAGTCTCTTTGGAAGATTGCTGAAAATCAGGTCGTTTATTCTGAGCAATATTGAGAAGAGTGTGGAGGAAAAAGGCGGAAGTGATGGCGGAATACAATGCTGGCTTTTCCTTTAAAACGATTTGCAATCGTTTGGCAGCAACAAAATTCTTTTTTTCTGCTAGTGGTTTTAATACTTTATTGACTTCTTTTTCATCAATGGCTTGAATCATTATGGAAGCAAAAACCGGAGCATCTATGGCGGATTCATATTCTAAAATCCGAGAACAAATGATCACCTCAGGATAAGCTTCCTTGCGAACATTCTTCACCCTTTGCAGATAAATCATTAATTGGGCAAAACAAGAATTTCGAAAATCCGGCCTAATTTCATCAAAGCCATCCAGCAATGGTAAAACCTGATGAGCTGCAACCATTTTTTTTGCAAAATCCTTGGAGACGGTAAAAGAACCACCGATGAAGGAAAGGTTTAATTCTAACCATTCCTCGAATTTCTGATTTTTATCTTTCCAAGTTGCTAAATCAAACAAAACAGGGATGGGAAATTTAGGATCTTTTTCTGCCATTTCGAGGAGCCGAAGACCAAACTGAAGTAAGATGATGGATTTTCCAGCACCGGGTTCTCCTAAAATCAAAAGCCTCCAAAAACGATTGATGTAATTTTTAAAGAGCCGATCAAAATCGCCAGTATGAATTTCATTTTTTGCAATAAAAAACTCTTCGATTGTTTCTGGAGAATTCCCTCTAGTTGTATATTTTAAATTGAGTTTTATTTCAAAATTTAACTCTCCGAGCATTTTATCATACAAGCGTTTTTCATACAATTTCCGCAAATTCAAAAGAAATTCAGCACGAAGGTTTTCTGCAGATTCCCTTTCCTCTGATTCTGTTTCCCCTTTTTCATAAAAAAAGACTAGCAACCATACGATTACTACAAAGCCCAAAAAGCCTAAAAGAACTGGCAAATAATTATCCCCCAAGAGCTCTCTCAATTTTGCTTCTAATTCTCCCCCCAAAATCTCCGGAAGGAAACCAAACCCAATTCCAATAATAAAAATAGAACAGATTGCTAAGACAATATTTTTGGCCGTAAAGATTCTTTTTTTAGTCATCTAAGAAGTAAATTTCACTATTTCCTTAAAGATAATTCTTTTTTGACTTTTGGAATGGAAGGATTTAAAAGTTGTCTAAAAAAACATAATTCTCGCAACATTGGATGCTATTCTCTACCGACCAAAACTACTCAAAAAACCGTACCGCACGTACTCGCCTAAGATCATTCATGTCATTAATATAAATACCACCGTCGTCAAAGTTTTGATACCAAGCAACAGGTAGAGCCTTATGCAACTCCGAACTCCAGTAGGAGTCAGTAGTAAAGCCTCCATAATTTCCCGCATCCTGAGGTCCAGTGTTAATTCCGTCTCGATCAGCATCTGCCAATTTTTGCCACATATTATCCAAATCTCCTTGCCCGGGCAGCAACCAATCGCTTACTCCTCCCATGGTCAAAGCCTCGCAATAATCCCTAGCATCTATCCAATTGAGGGCTGATGTTGCATCTGTTTGCGCGGCAAGCATTCCCCTACCATCCTCATTTACATAAACGATATAACCGCCAGTATAGATCTTAGCAAAAAGTTCTGCTTTGGCAATGCCGTTAGACATTAATATTTTTGGACTTACTCCTAGATCCAATAATTCTTGTGTACTAAGTGCCTTATTTAATAGTTCGCAATTAACACCACGATAGGCATTACTACAGTTTATACAAATGCCTTCTTCGCAGTTGCCGCCGTTTTGGCAAACGACTCCTTCGCAGGGGTCTTTACAGGATTCTACTAGCAGGATACTTGGTATTAAAAATAATAATAGGGTCAAAAATTTAATGTTTTTCATAAGTCTATATTTAATTTAATTTTTCTGAATACTTGGCATAGAAACAATGTGTTTTATTCGTCCTCTTTCGGATCTGTTAGTCCATCCAAAATATCATCTACTTTAGGCAAGGCCTCTAAATTACTTTTCACCCGATTATAAAGATCTTCGAAAGTGGATTCATAGTTCAATACTTTCAGCGCATACTCAAGGGGGTATAAAGATAAAACCACCCCATTTTTATCGTACTTTAAAGTCATGGCCCGCAGTTGATTTTCTGGAGTTTGATCTTTAAAAAATTTAAAGCCAAGCTCTTCCTCTTGTTTCCTGACCTCATCTGCAAAACCAAC
>CAYQRA010000805.1:0-3387 GCA_964419315.1 uncultured Saprospiraceae bacterium
CACCTGCAATACTTCTTTTCGGGCTTGGGAAGTTTCCATTCCTTTGATCAACAGGCTCATCATCATGTTTTCCCCAGCGGTGAAATTGGGCATCAAATTAGTGTTTTGAAAAATAAAACTAAAGTAGTTCCTCCGAAATTCTGCTAACTGTTGATTGGGTAATTGCCAACTATTTTTGAGCTCTATTTCGCGTTCTCCATTTGTCGGAAAGAAGCGAACAGACGTATCCGCTCCAGCAGCAATAGTATTATTCATCAAGCCCAATGTCTCGATCAAAGTACTTTTACCAATACCCGATTTTCCAATCACAAAAATCAATTTCCCTCTCGGCACCTCCATGTCATTCAACGCCAATATTGGCGTTTGTGGCAAGTACTCACATTGGAGGTTTTTTATTTTAAATACTGCTTGCATTTTTTTGTTTTTATAAAATCAAAAAACCTCATCCAATCTCAACCAATAGTAACGGTTGGAATTATCAGACGTTAGGCAAAAGTCGAAACGGTTATTGAGTTTTATAATGTTTTCCAAATTCGCATTGACATCATTAAAGCGTTGGATCAAAGCATCAATTTGTTCATTGGGCACCTCTTTTTCATTGCGGATACCTCCAATTCTGACATTTAAATCGAGATTCAATTCTAGGCCTTCACTTTCTATCCCTTGCATTATTTCTAGTACCTCCTGCCGAGTCATGTCTTCTGCCTTTTTGTTTTTAAGATAATCCTGTCCGGCAAATTGTTCGATTAAACCCATGTAAACTTCAAAGAGTGCTTTGCGTTTTTCTGGATAAGAACCCACATTAGCGGAAGACAAACTTCGCTTTATCAAATTTTGATATTCTAGGAGATCTGCCTCCGGCATAAAAAGCACATAGGAATACATCGAGTGCGTTGCCCCTTTCGCTTTGAGCGGTAAATAGACTTCCGTATACAAACTCAATTTCATTCCTGTTGATATTAAAACTTCCCCAATTGAGACCCCTGATTTTTCCATAATTTTTTCTACCATTCTGAGAACTCCATCTGAAGCACCCGGGACTTTTAATACTCCATCATCGTTAAGTTTAGGAATCTCAATCTCTCCTCCTTCATTATAACTTTTATCAAATATCTCTTTAAGTATCTTTTCATAGATTAATGACACATTGACCATTTCATTGATTCCTGATAGTATTTTAGCAGTATTTAACGAGTTGCTTTTCAGAGGTAAAATAATATTCCCCGGTTTACTTCCTTCCATTTTCACACTCTCTACACCTATAGGTAAGGCCATAAAAGGCTCACCATAATTGAAATTTTTTTTCTCTTTTAAACTATCTCGTATCATCTGACTATTTGCCTTCCCCATGCTCTTAGTGTAAATATATTTGGCAGTTTCCAAAATTATTTTTTGTGATTGTACCGCATAGGCAATCCCTGTATATCGACGACCATCGTTATGCAATTGCATGCTATAGAGGTGCGCATCTAATTCTGACAGGTTCTCATAAATTCGTTTCTTATCTACTACCAGTGCCTCATGGTTTTTGGATTGTGCGGCCTCTTTGCGACCAACATCGACAATAAAATCGCCACAGGTGCCGAGTAGGATAATGATGTTTATTTTGTCCTTATTAAAACCAGCTACTTGCAAGCTCTTTTTTAAACCATAGTAGAACGCGGTATAATCATCTTGATCAATTTTATTGATAAAGTCCGCTTGGGCAACGAAGTTGCTAATCTTGTCCAAATCTGGCGTTAGCTTTTCATATTCAATGATTCGGCTACCCTCTGGAATATCTCGGTAGATCAAAGCCCCATAGTTTACATTGGTAGCGGCGTTTAGCAGCGAATGATTTCTGAGTGACTTGATCGCTTGCGCCATATCTTGCTGAAAAGGATAAGTATTATTGGTTCCTTCTACTACAAAAAAGACATTGACATTATTATTTTTGTATTCTAATTCGGATACTACCTCTTTGATTGCTGCCATTTTTCGTTCCTGTATTGACCCCATAGGAACTAGGTCGCCATTGCTGTTTTTATAAATATTTATAGAGCCAATTACTCCGCTTCTAAAAAAATCTACGCCTCCATAATTCCCTTTTTTAAACATGGGAAAACGCACCAAATTTCCTTTAAACCTTCGAGGATCCGATTTGGCTAATGTGGCAGAAGCAAATTTTACCGGATCGTTGTCCCAAAACAAATTAGTTATCTGACCAGACGACACAAATCCTTTGACATCCTTATTCGCTCCAAATGCTCGGAAATGATATTTTGAGTTTGCCTTTCGCTCTTCGAAAGCAGGTATTTGAAAATTGGGCTCCAAACTAATTCTAGTATTCCATTCCTGAATTCTTCTTTCATCCACCCATCCTAATAATTTAGTGGAAACATTATAGGCGGACAACTCCGCTTCTTCGCCTAATAACATCCTTCCGTTTTCTTTTTTGAAAACAAAATAATAATCATAGATCGTTCTTTCACTTTCCTTTACCTGCCCTTGAGGGTTTTTATAAAAATTGACGATCAACTCTTTATAGTCCTTTTTCAACTCTATGACCTGCTTTATATCCGTAGCTTTATTGAGTAAAAAAGCCTTCTTATTAATTTTCGTCTGGTAATCAACCAGCCCAGATTTCCAAAGCAGTAATTTGTCTTTGGGTATCCAACCAATAGATACTATGCCTTTTGATCTTAATTTATTAAGGTTAGGAGCCTCCGCTATTTCGAGCCAATCTTCTTTTTCATCTACGACAAAGAAAATATCTCTAAAGTTTAGTTCCCGCACGACTCCACCACTTGTACTCGGAACATCATAAACCAAATTTTTATCGCGATCTGAAATCACCAACCAAGGTTCAGTCTTACTTTTATTGGACGTTCTGTTGTACAACTGATTTCTCAATGCACTGGGATTTCCATATAAATCCCGTGGTCGCTCCATCGTTTCGGGAAGCCCCAAGACTTTCCTTTGCCCAATCAAATCGATAGGTAGGAGCAGCAATAGACAGCTCGCTAATAGACTTATAGTTATATATTTATTCATGTCAATTTATTTCGAATTAGTTAAAAAAATGATCTTATTCTTAGGGTTTAAGGTTCTACATTTAATCGTTGGAATAAGCCGATCCGCAATCCAAAGTCAAAGCCAGTTACTCTATTGGTATAATAACTCAATAGGCTAGCCTTGTAATCATCAGAAAATTTAAAAGCATCATCTGTAATAGAGGACACCGGATTGTGTGTCAAAAAAGAACCAAAATGGTATCCCAAATCTACTCCAAGCATCAAGCCCCAACCAGGGTTATCTTCTGAGAAACTTAAATAGGCGGTGGGAGATAACTGGAAGGCAAAAGTAAGTCCGACCAATTCGGGTTCGACGGACAAATCTAATGTTTGT
>CAYQRA010000806.1:0-3376 GCA_964419315.1 uncultured Saprospiraceae bacterium
CACAAACCTCGATTATTTTTTGACTTCCGCAAAACACATGGCCACCTTGGTGGACCAACCCAGTTTTTTTATTTTTTCTGATGACATAGATTGGTGTAAGGAAAATATCTTATTGGATCATCCCGTAGAAATTGTAGACCATCAACACAAAGGCGAAAAGTTTGGAAATTATATGCAATTGATGATTGCTTGCCAGCATTACATCATCCCAAATAGTTCTTTTGCTTGGTGGGCAGTTTGGCTCAACCAAAATCCAGATCGAAAAGTAATTGCGCCAAAAAATTGGTTTAATGATAAAAATATTGACACTTCTGACCTAGTGCCACCAGATTGGATTCGCTTTTAAGAGCGCTAAAAAAAGACCAAGAAAAAATTACCTTTCGACACTGAACGACAAACTGAAATGTCAAGCTCCTGTTTAGCCTTTAATTATCGATTTAATGATCCGAAAGTTCGTTTTTTTACATAAATAAAGACAGAAAAGAAGTATATTTTCACTACCAAATAAAAGGTAGGATATCTGGGTACGGATTACGGTATTTGTTATGCAGTATATGGTTTATAGGGTACGATTCCTGCTCACCGTAAATCGCAGACCCATAAAAAACAATCTCAAAAAATGAAGAAACTACTAGTAACTGGTTCCTCAGGACTTATCGGCTCTGAAGTTGTCCGGTATTTTGACAAATTAGGTTGGGAAATCTATGGCGTTGACAATAATATGCGCGCTGATTTTTTTGGAGAACGAGGAGACACCCGTTGGGTACAATCCCAATTGAAAGATCAATGCCAACATTTTAACCATGTAGAATTAGATATTCGCAATCGAGCTGGCGTCTTGGCATTATTTGAGGAATTAAAACCTGATTATATTTGCCACACCGCAGCTCAACCCAGCCACGACCTCGCCGCAAGTCGCCCCTTCGATGATTTTGATGTCAACGCAGGTGGAACTTTAAATCTCCTGGAATCTGCTCGCCAGTTTTGTCCCGAATCGCCTTTTGTACACATGAGCACCAATAAAGTCTATGGCGATGGTCCGAATAATTTACCCCTAAAAGAATTGGATACCCGCTGGGATTTTGCAGACGAAGCCTATTATAATGGTATCTCAGAAAATTTTTCTATCGATCAATCCAAGCATTCGCTCTTCGGCGCTTCCAAAGTAGCCGCCGATGTGATGGTGCAAGAATATGGTCGCTATTTCAATATGCCGACTTGCGCATTGCGCGGCGGATGCCTCACTGGACCGAATCACTCTGGAGTAGAATTACACGGTTTTTTAAGTTACCTGATTAAAGTAAATTTGGCACAAGAAGAGTATACGATTTTTGGTTATCAGGGCAAGCAAGTGCGCGATAATATTCACTCCTATGATGTCGCTCGTTTTATTGATGCCTTTTTTCAAAACCCAAGGATAGGAGAGGTGTATAACATCGGCGGTGGTCGCGATAACTCTACTTCGATCCTAGAAGCCTTCAAGAGAATTGAAGGTATCAGTGGATTCCCGATGCGCTATCAATACAGTGATGAAAATAGAATCGGAGATCACATTTGCTACATCTCCGATTTGGCAAAAATGAAAGCACACTTTCCCAATTGGGACATCACCAAAAATCTTCAAGTTGTCTTTGAAGAAATTGCCGAAAGCTGGAAAAAAAGATTGGTGGTATAAAAATGTCTAGGTGACCTTAATCTGAAATATAGTAGACACATGAAAATCTTGTTAGTAAGTTGGAGCAGTTTGCCAAACAAAGGTGGATCGAGTATCATTGTTGAAAATCTAGCCAAGAATTTCAGCAATGCAGAGATGCACGTCCTTGGTAGTCGCCAATTTAGACAAGCTCCGATTCCACAACGGCCAGCAAGTGGTCCTGTGTTTCATTACTTTTTTAGTGAAATGTATTTTATGGGTAGAGGCTATCGTTTTTTTGGTTGGTTTAGAAAAATGCGATTTCGGCCTTTGGTCAAAAAAATTAAAAGCCTAATTGCTTCTGAAAAAATAGATTACGTCATTGGCGTTTATCCCAACCCTGATTATTGCCATGCGGCTTGCATCGCCGCCAAAGAAATGCAAGTACCTTTTAGTTCTTATTTTCACAATACCTATACCGAAAATGTAGCCATCACCGACCCTAATGCAACAAGCATCCAAAAGGAAATTTTTGAAAACTCTCAACAGATTTTTGTCATGAGTAAAGGCATGCAAAAGTTTTATCAAGAAAAATACCGATCCGATAAATTCGTCCCATTGGTCCATACCTTCTATGAGTATCCACAGGCAAAGACCCAAAAGGAAATTCCAGGAACAGCCAAAAAACACTATAAACTAGTCGCCATTGGAAATTTCAATGAATCCAATATTGACGCGACCCAACGTTTTATCAAAGCGATTAAAGGTCATCCCAAATACAGTCTGAGCGTCTATACTCATGTGCCCAAATTATTATTGCGTCAGAGAGGAATAGACATTGATGCGATCGACCACAAAGGTTTCATTAGCCCCGATGATATTCACGAGGCTTTACAAGATTACGATATCTGTGTACTTACACATGGTTTCACCGGAGGGTATGGGGAAATAGAATACAAAACGATATTCCCCACAAGAACCATCCCTTTCTTGCTTTCTGGAAAACCGATTTTTGCACATTCTCCGCCCGGTTCTTTCCTCAATGATTTTATCCAAGAAAACCAATGCGCAGAATTGATCGACCAGCCTTCTGAAGCTGCTATTCTGGAAGGTCTCGAACGAATCAGCAATGATTTAGCTTATCAAGAAAAATTAGTAGAAGCAGGCAGAAAAACGGCTAGCCAGTTTTATGGACCAAAAGTCGTTCAGCAATTGAAAGAAACATTGAGCCAAACCTCAACGGTCAATTTATGAGGCTGGTATACAAAAGTTGGATTTATAAAGTAATCGCTGTATTGCGCTACTGGATCGTTCGGCTTTATTATTTTAATAAATTCTCTTGCCCAAAAATGTCGATGATCGGCAAAGCTTGTGGCATCTATATTTTTGCGGATGGAAAAATTGATTGCCGTGGAAGAATCATTATCGCAGACGAAGTAATGCTTTACGCCAAAGGTGTTTTGCAAATCGGAAATCAATTTGGCATCAACCAATATTCTCGCATCGTCGCCCACGAAAAAATTACCATCGGCGACAATGTGACCATCGGGCAAATGGTCAGCATCTTGGACCACGATCACCAGTACCAAATGCAAGACGGACAATTGAAACTAGATGGCTATACCACCGCCCCCGTCAATATCGGAAACAATATCTGGATTGGCGATAAATGTACCATTCTCAAAGGTGTGAGCATCGGAGATAATGTAGTCGTCGGAGCAAATACTTTGGTACACAAAGACG
>CAYQRA010000807.1:0-701 GCA_964419315.1 uncultured Saprospiraceae bacterium
TTATGCAGCACACAAGCCCATCTTTGGCGTTTGTTTGGGGATGCAAGCGATTAGCGAAGCCTTTGGTCGGCAATTGCGGAACCTAGATGAAGTCTATCACGGGATCGCCACAAATGTAAAAATCATCGCCAAAGGTGATCCGATGTTTGAGGGAGTACCGGAAAATTTTCAAGCTGGTAGATATCATTCTTGGGTGGTTGATCGCGCATTGAAACCGGATGATTTGATCGTTACAGCGATTGATAAAGTACATCGGATTATGGCTTTACGCCACCGTACTTATCCCGCTTGGGGAGTTCAGTTTCATCCAGAATCAGTGATGACGCCAGAAGGAAAAATAATGTTGAAAAACTTTTTAATCCACGCGAGGAATTTTAATTATGCCAATCGAGATAAAGTCATTAGTACTCGATAAATATCAAAATAAAGACAGATGAAAAAGATACTCACGCATTTATTTGAACATAAGAAACTAAGCCGTCAGGAGGCCAAAGATATTTTGATGAAAATATCAAATGAGGAATACAATCATTCCCAAATTGCGGCTTTTATGACGGTTTACCTGATGCGAGCCATCAGCGTAGAAGAACTAGAAGGTTTTCGAGATGCTTTATTAGAATTGTGTTTGAAAGTGGATTTGGGAGAACTGGAATCTATTGATATTGTAGGTACAGGAGGAGATGGAAAAAACACTTTTAATA
>CAYQRA010000807.1:711-3370 GCA_964419315.1 uncultured Saprospiraceae bacterium
GCTGGCTATCAAGTCACCAAACATGGCAATTATGGGGTGTCTTCCGCTTGTGGTTCTTCTAATGTTTTGGAACATTTAGGCTATACTTTTACCAATGATGCGGATCAATTGAAAAGCCAATTGGATAAAAATAATTTGTGCTTTTTGCACGCGCCATTTTTTCATCCTGCGATGAAAGCAGTAGCGCCGATTCGTAGAGAACTGGGGGTGAAAACTTTTTTCAATATGCTTGGGCCATTGGTTAATCCACTACAACCAAAGCATCAATTATTGGGAGTTTTTAATTTAGAACTTAGTCGACTGTATCAATATATTTTACAACAAAGCAATCGAAATTATACCATTGTCTATGCATTAGACGGCTATGATGAAGTCTCTCTAACCGGAGATTTTAAATTGCGAACCCAAGCAGGGGAGCAATTGATTTCTCCCGCCAATATCGGTAAAAAAGTATTGCAGCAAACAGATCTTCACGGAGGTGATACGGTACCCGAAGCGGCTAAGATTTTTGTAGATATTCTCGAAGGAAATGGCACGTCTGCTCAAGTGGATGTCGTGACTACCAATGCTGGTTTGGCCATTCAATGTTTTAAACCAACCCAATCTTTAGAAGCTTGTATCGCGGAAGCCCAAGAGTCCCTTTTGAGTAAAAAGGCTTTACAAGTTTTTAAATCACTAACCAATTAAAATCCCAAGAAAATGAATATCCTAGAAAAAATTACGAACCATAAAAAAGCAAGCATTGCCCAACGCAAGGAATTATATCCACAACGTTTGTTGGAACAAAGTATCTATTATTCTACTCCAGTGGTTTCGCTAAAAAAGTATTTGCTTCGAGCAGACAAAACAGGAATCATCGCGGAGTTTAAAAAACGATCTCCTTCTAAAGGCGATATCAATCCTTTCGCAGAAGTAGAATCGGTTTCGATTGGCTATATGCAATCTGGCGCTTCTGCTTTGTCGGTGTTGACGGATGAAAAATTTTTTGGTGGAAAAAATTCCGATTTGACGGAAGCTCGGAAATTTAATTTCTGTCCGATCCTCAGAAAAGATTTTATTGTAGATCCTTATCAAATATATGAAGCTCGTTCGATCGGAGCAGATGCGATTTTATTAATTGCGGAATGCTTGGAGAAAAAAGAAGTAGCAGCTTACGCAAAACTCGCGAAAAGTTTAGGTTTGGAAGTCTTGATGGAAGTACATTCCTTGGCGCAATTGGATAAACTTTGCTCGGATATAGATGTCGTTGGAGTCAATAATCGAAACCTCGAAGATTTTACCGTGAGTATTGATACCTCCCTCCGATTGGTGGATGCGATTCCTGCGGAATTTGTCAAAATTTCAGAAAGTGGAATCAGTGCTCCCGAAAATATCGTTAAGCTCAAAGCAGCTGGTTTTCAAGGTTTTTTGATCGGAGAGCATTTTATGAAAACGGCAGATCCGGCCAAAGCTTGTGCGGATTTGATCCAAGATGTTCAACGTTTGGAAGGACAATTAGTGAAAGTCTAGAGGAATAAGTTGGCAATTATTTTATACCCAAATCCTAAAGCCATGCAAGTAAAAATTTGTGGGATGCGAGTGCCAGAAAATATTCAAGACCTGGCCCAATTGCGAATCGATATGATCGGTTATATTTTTTATGAAAAATCGAAACGCTTTGTTGAGCAAGATGGGATCGTAGAATCTTTGAGTCTTCCCATTTATGATAATACGAGTAGACAAGCGATACCAAAAGTTGGCGTGTTTGTAAATGCGGAGATAGGATATATTGTGGCGAAGGCTAAAACCTATAACTTGACTTATATTCAATTGCATGGACAAGAAAATCTTTTTTATTGCCAAAAATTAAAAAAGAAAGGACTAAAATTGATCAAAGCTTTTTCGATAGATGAACATTTTAATTTCACCTTGACGAACGCTTACGATCACCTTTGCGAGTATTTTATCTTCGATACCAAAGGCATCAATCCTGGAGGCAATGGAATTAGTTTTGACTGGAAATTATTGGATGCTTATCAGGGAAATACTCCCTTCTTACTGAGCGGTGGAATTGGCCCCGAATCAATTGCGGCCTTAGGTGAATTTTCACATCCTGCTTGGGCAGGCCTTGACTTGAATAGTCGTTTTGAATCATCGCCTGGGAACAAACAAGTTCCACTGATCCGCAGTTTCTTAGCGGACTTGCGCGAAGCGCGAATATTGAAAACAGAATTGCCCAATTGGGATTGATAGCAAAGAACTTAAAATTAAAGAACCATGACTTATAAAGTAAACGAAAAAGGATTTTATGGAGCGTTTGGTGGAGCCTATATTCCAGAGATGCTTTACCATAATATAGAAAATTTACGGCGTCGATATTTAGATATTATGGCGGATGCCGATTTTCAAGCAGAGTTTCAATCTCTCTTACGCGACTATGTTGGTCGCCCGTCTCCATTGTATTTGGCGAAGCGGCTTTCTGCCCATTACCAAACCAATATCTATCTCAAACGGGAAGACCTTAACCATACGGGAGCCCACAAAATTAACAATACCATCGGCCAGATTTTATTGGCCAATCGCTTGGGTAAAAAGCGGATCATCGCTGAAACCGGAGCAGGGCAACATGGAGTCGCTACCGCTACGGTTTGTGCTTTGATGGGCTTGGAGTGTATTGTGT
>CAYQRA010000808.1:0-3365 GCA_964419315.1 uncultured Saprospiraceae bacterium
GTTCTGTGTATTTCTATTAATAAAAAAAGGACCCTAAAGCCTATGAGAATATTTTTTTTCTTCTTTTTGTTGATTATTTATAAAGCCAATGCAAACCCTGACTCCTTAGAAGTCGTTCGTATTTTCCAGCAGGTGTCTATGGATTTTGCAGCAGGCAACTTGAAGGAGCTAGACCCTAAAATTCAAAAAGGATACGCATTATTGGAAAAGCAAGATGACTTATTTAATTGGATACGTTGGCATCGGAGAATTGGTAAAAAGTGGAGAAAAGCCATGCAGTATGACCAAGCTATTTCTTCTTTTGAACAAGCGATCCGTCCAGCTTGGCGCAAAGCAAAAAATGACAGAGAATGGCGACAGCTTGCTTTTGCCAATGGTGACCTTGGTGTTTTTCACATGAAAAACCTAAATAATTATGGAGTGGCTCGCGACTATTATGAAAAGTTTAAAACGCTCTTTAAAGATTCCTTGTCAGCAGATGAATTAAGTGTAGCAAAATATGTTTACAACCAACTCGGCAACATCAATACTGGCCTCCGCGACGAAGCGAAGGCCAGTTTTTATTTTGAGCAAGTCCAACAAATTTCCAAAAAACATCAAAAGTGGCCCCTCTACAGCAAAGCTTGCCGAAACCACGCAGGATTATACAAAACACTTGACAAATACCCACAAGCCATCGAAGTCATCCAAGCTGGTTTATCCTTTCAAGACAGCATGTCTGCCGAACAAAACCTTTTGCTATGGATAGATTTAGGGCTGTGTTTTTATCACATCGAAGACTATCAAAAAGCGCGTCAATTCACCGATCGAGCTAAAGCTATTTTCAAACAACATTTAAAGCAATTTTCGAAAACCGAAATCGCAGGATACCAATATAATTTTTATTTCAATAATGGTCGAATCGATAAAGGGGAAGGAAAATACAAAGCCGCCGCAGCTAATTATCAAAAAGCATTAAAACTTCTAGAAACCGATTTGCAAGAAGGCAATAGAAGGCAGATGGCCATTATGCAAAGTAATTTAGGACATTTGTATTTTGTACAAAAACAATTTGAAAAGGCGGAAAAACATTTTCAATCAGCGATTCCTTTTTTATCTTTTTCCCTCAATGCCTACCAAGATCCATTTACCATCTCCCCAGAAGATTTAACAAGTGAATATTTACTCGGGTACTGCTATCATTTTTTGGGAAAAATCACCCTAGCCAAATACCAAGCTACCTCCAATACGGACTTGCTCCCCTACGCGATTCGTTTTTATGAAATCGCTGATTTAGTCAACCAAATACAACTACAAATCTACGCGACCGAACAAAGTAATCTCACAGCACTAGAGGCGCAACGAGCATTAAAGGAAGATTTACAATTTGCTTTATACGAATTATCTTTAGTCGATTCCTCTGACAGTCTAGCACAAAAAATGTTTGCGGTCAGCGAAAAAAGTCGCTCCCTTTTATTATTGGAACAAAAGCGACTTACAGAAGATTTATCCAATTGGGAAGAAGAAGCTCAGAAAAATTATTTAATAAAAAAAGCCCAACGACAAAGCTTAAAAAAAGAAATCTACGCTTTAAAAACAAATACCTTTAGCAAGCAACAAGAACAGCTTTTCCTACTCCAAGAACAATTATTTAAAATAGAAGATGATTTACTGGTTTTAAAAAATCAAAAAAACAAAGCCGCCAAATTTATTTTTGGCAAAGCCGCTTCCATTGCTCAGATCCAAAAAAACCTTGCCTTTGATCAAGCCTTGATAGAATTCTTTGTGGGCGAAAATCACATTTATACTTATGTCATTTCTCAAAAAGAATTTAAGGTCTATAGAAAACTGCGCAGCCCAGAATTCACAACAACTGTTGAAAAGCTACGCAATAGTTTAATCCAATACGGAGAAGAGGTGGACCGCTTCGGCCATCCCGCTTATGCCTTGTACGAATACTTATTAAAATCACCTTTAGCACAATTACCATCGACGATTAATCGCCTCCTGCTTGCCAAAGACCATTACCTAAACTTTATTCCCTTTGAAGCATTGATCACCCAGCCCTTTGCCAAAGAATGGTATTATCACGACCTCCCCTACTTACTGCACCAGTATAGTATTAGCAATGTCAACTCCGCTACTTTATGGGAAAAGCAAAAACAAATTCCACCAGGGCGAGCGTCCGCTCTTTTTGCAGGATACGCCCCCTCCTATCAAGTCAAAAACATCGCCACAAAGGACACCCTTCACATGCAACAACTCGCGACCTTAGTTCGGTCGGGGCAGTTTGAATTAAAAAGCGCCCAAGCAGAAGTAAGGAACATCACCCAATACTTAAAAGGAGATTCTTTTTCGGGAGAACTAGCCAGTGAATTTCACTTTAAACAAAAAGCTTCGGATTACCAGATATTACTCTTATCGATGCATGGAATGGTCAATGAAATGGAACCCCATTTCTCTCAACTCCTTTTCACACCAAATGCCAATCTCGACTCGGAAGAAGACAACCTCCTTCAACCCATTGAGCTGTATGACCTATCCTTAAATGCCGACTTAGTCGTACTCAGTGCCTGCGAAACAGGTTTAGGAAAAATCTATCCGGGAGAAGGCGTTTTTAGTTTTTCTCGGGCATTTTCTAGCGCCGGAGTACCCAGTACCGTCATGAGTTTATGGAAAGTCAATGACCAATCTACCGCAGAAATCATTATGCCTTTTTTTCAAAATCTTCGCGCCGGTTTTTCCAAAGACATCGCCTTGCAAAACGCGAAGCGTTCTTATCTTCTGGCGCATCCTAATAACCGCATGGCCGTTCATCCTTATTTTTGGTCGGGGCTTCAACTTTGTGGCAATAGTGATGCTTTGGAATGGCCCTCCAGATTCTCTTTGCTTTCAGGAGTTCTACTTTTTTCACTGCTTATTGTCCTTTCTTTTTCATGCTATTTTTGGTTTTTAAAAAAATAAAATAACAAACAGGTTCACGTTTTATGATTTTGGGTATAGAGGGGAGAAGGAAGAGCGCAATCCTTTGTATTGCGCTCAATTATTAAATCATAAAAAATAGAACATGGCAATCATTAGTAATTTCGAACTCCTCGTCAAACCCATTGCTCCTACACTTGGACCTGCTGCTGAAATAGCAAGAGTCGTCATACAGGGTTATTTTCTCGAAATTTCCAATTTGGAAAACCGAGACCTCAAATTAATTTTTAGAACTAGAACTTCTGTTAGAAACAGCCCCAATATCAACACAGAATTCACTTCCACCAATAATGTTGTTGCGTATGACATTACCCAAGATAATGATTTAGATGGGCAAATGGTAAGTGCAGGTCAAATCATCACGAACAAACAATGGGGCCACTACGTCAATTGCTTAACATTAC
>CAYQRA010000809.1:0-3362 GCA_964419315.1 uncultured Saprospiraceae bacterium
GTTTTGTCTGTGCTCTTCCTGATCGCTTTCTTTTTGATGGCTATCTTGCTGCCAATAATGAGAGGTCATAATACATCGCTCTCCATCCATGATTCTTAGACTTTGACGATCTAAACTAATGACGTCCTCGGCTTGGATCAACTTGCGTTCATAATTACCAATATAAATTTTGCTTTCCAGACTTACTTGACCTCCTGCTATTGATCGAACAGTGGCTTTTCGGCTTCTCCTTCCTCCAGAATCATATTGATAAAAGTCTTCATCATTTGGTTCGTCTGGTCGCTCAATAATCCCTGCTCGAATCAACCTTTCGGCAAAATCAAATTCCAGACTAGCGGTATTATTGATCGTCAATTCTATCTGATTCCCAGAGGCATCGTAAGCAACACCTTCTAATTGATTTGAATCGCTGGCTACAGGTAAGCGACGCGTCCAATTATTCTGCATTGCCACATGGCGAATCTCGATTAGATTACTTGCAAGGTCATAGGTGAAATATTCTTGGTAATTTTCCAGACTTTGATGATCGTTGGGCGAAGCACAGAATTTAGATTGTAGAAAGTCCTGATCGGCATTATTGTTTTTATAAGTATTGCTGCGAATACTCATGTGCTGTCTTCCCGTCGCATAAACAACTCGATAGAGCGGATCATAGCGGTATTCAAATACAGGTTCTACCTTTTGATTATTATTAAAGACAACGTCGATGCTCTTGTCTTCTGTCCGCAAGATATTTCCAATCGGATCGTAGGTGTATTGGAGGTCTTGCAAAAGGGTGCTTTGCCTTTGACCCGACTGATTGGTCTCTGCTCGTCGACTGGTCATCGCGGAAAGGCGAAGCGTGCTGGGTTCATAAGTATAAGTGGAACGGATGCCATTGCCATAGCGTACGGAAAGTCGTTGATCCAATTCGTTGTATTCAATTTTTCCAATGACTTCCTGTTCCCCTCCTTCCGCAAAGACTACTCTTTTCGATTCTAATAAACCCGCTTGATTGTATTCGTTTTGGATAAGGGAGTCATCCGGAGCGGTCTCGCTTAATACTTTTCCATTGGCATCATAGGTATACTCTCGAACGTAGGCTTTGTCTTCTACATCGTGTAAGTCTGGACCTCTCCAATCAGTTTCTTGATCGTAATTGACCAAGAGCCGCTTGGAGCTGTGAAGCAGCATTCCATCGAGGTTGTACTTATTGTAAAGGAGTTTACCGGAAAGGTCTTTCTGTTGTCTAATCTGGCCACGGATGTTTTCTGGATCAGGACTCGCAGCCCGATCTCCGTAACTAAAAAATTCTACTAATCGATACTCATTCAGTTCTGGCAGTTCTCCTTCTTCTGGAATCTGCAGGGCTCTTAAATGGGTTTGCCTTTGCAAATTATCGTATGCCAATCTTTGATTAAAATTTCTAGGCGAAAGGAGCCAAAATGGATTTCCAAATTGGTTATTTAGTTGAAGGCTTTTTCCAGCATCTGCGCTATCGGTAAGCGTGGGATTTTCTTCAGACATCCCATAAGTGTATGCAAAATTATAATAATGGCTGCCTTCGCTTACATTGGCATAAAGTAGTCGAGGGTCGATGCTTTTTATTATTCTTCCCGTGAGGTCAAAACTTTGATAGGTCGTGAGTCGCCCTGGTAAAAGGGTTGAAAGAATATCCGCTTCAATAGAAGCAAAACTGGCGTCAAGGTTTAGACCAAAATCTTTTTGATAGGGTTGAAAAAGGGAGCTTAAAAAATACGCTTCATCGAGATAGCCTTTTTGATAGAGCTCTGTTACTATTTCTTCCGCCGAATGATTACTGCCAATATCTAGAAGCATTTTTTCAAATAAAGCAGGCGTCACCTTTCCCAGATTGTCTTCCACTAGTCGGATGGCCGCTCCACTATTATCGACAATGGTCCGGCTAGGGGTATTATACATCGTCGCAGCTGTTTGTTCTAATGCGGCTTTTTGCTTTTGTTGGGGAGGACTCGGATCAGATGGATAGTTGTCCATAAATGCCTGATAGCCGGAGGCGTCCAAGATCGTATCATTAAGGTCATAACTTTTCGATTCCCAATTCCCATAGACTTCTTTGCTAAAAAATCCCTGTGGGTGATCTATTCGAAGCACTCGCCCCAAAGCATCATAGTGGTAAATACTTGGTGCAACGGGACCTTCTTCTTTTTGAAAATCGTAAGAGGCAGATTCACTAAAAAAGGGAAGATAGGTTTTAAAAGTTTCGCCTTTATTATTGAAGATCACTTTAGCACTGACTTGCCAAGTCTTTTCTCCCGTTCCCACTTTTTTCCGAACTTCGATATTTCGGCCAAATCCATCCAGATAGCTAATCAAAATTTGCATACTGGAATTTTCCTTTTGGGAATAATCTTCATTTCGAATAAGCTGAATATAATTGATCGGCTGGCCCTCCTCCATAAAGGCTTCCAAGTCGTAGAAGAAATATTCTCTGGCGCCTTGGAGATAATATTCCGGTTCTTCCAAAACACTTTCGAAGGTGATCGGGTTTCCATCGGGGTCGGCTGTTTTGGGTTCGTAATTTACTGGCCAATCCTCTACCGGAAAAAGACACATCCCTCCGACCGTTTCTTCTCCTAATTTTCCAAATTTAGAATGGACCACTGCTGCTCCTAAAGGATCGAAAAGTACTTGGGAGATATTTTCGTTGAGGTCGATATGCTGACGTGGTTGACCCGTTTGGTAATCCAATAAAAAAGATTCTTCATTAAACTCATCGACTTTAAAATAAACCCTATTGACAGTGGTATAGAGCTGATAGGAATCATATTCCACTTCTGTTTTTTGGGCAAGAGGAGAATTGGTACTCGCAAAACTATTTTCGGTTTTGATCAGATTAAAATAAGCGCCTTCGGATGGATCAAAATAATACACCAATCCTCTATTCCACCAATAACCGGATGCAGAATCAAATGCATAGCCTCCATCATTTCTCAATAATTTATCCGGCATTTTCTCTCCAAAATGTTGGTCAATAAATGCTTGATCGAAGACCGCTTGCTCCTTATGATGAAGCAAGCCTCTTGCCCCAATCTGGCCTAAATCAGATGCTTGATCCAATTCCTCCTTCCAATAATAGCTTTTATTCCAACTCAATAGCCGAGCAAAAATCGCTTCATTCGGAGCCACACTACTATAGCTAATCGTATTATTTTCCGCCTCCTGAATTTGCTGCAATACTTCTTCAAATTCAAAATAAGCCTGTGTAATAGATAAAGGGTCTCCTCCAGAACTTATTAAAACCTTGTTTCCATAGACCTTCTCTTCTAGGACAACTGTCATATATTCACAAACCGCAAATACTAAATCTTGCTTGGTTTTGAAATGATAATTAAAATTACTAA
>CAYQRA010000810.1:0-3354 GCA_964419315.1 uncultured Saprospiraceae bacterium
ATTTCAGATAAAACACCAAAACTTTGGAATCCACAAACTGGTGAAGTATCTGATATTTCTTATACCATTAAAAACGGCAGAACCCTAGTTTCCGTAGAAATGCAATCTTGGGATGCCTTTTTTATTGTTTTTATTGACCAGGCAACTTCGGATACCTTCCAACTTCCAGAGCTTTCTAAAAAAGAAGTTTTAGCAATCAACACCCCTTGGGAAGTTACCTTCCAAAAAGAAAGAGGGGCACCCGAAAAAGCAACTTTTGAGACCTTGCAATCTTGGGCAGAACGAGAAGAAACAGGGATCAAATATTTTTCAGGAACGGCCAGCTATAAAACCGATTTTGAAATACCTGAAATTTTAGAAAATGTCGATTATGAATTAGACTTAGGAGAAGTCAAAAATATAGCGGAAGTTTTTGTCAATGGTCAATCTATTGGTACCTTATGGAAAACACCTTTTACCATTGATTTAAAAAACAATTTAAAGCAAGGAAAGAATACACTCGAAATAAAAGTTACCAATCTTTGGGTCAATCGCTTGATCGGCGATGCACAGCCCGATGTAAAAGAAAAGATAACCTTTACGACCATGCCTTTTTATCGAGGTCAAGAACCCTTACAGCCTTCGGGGCTATTGGGGAAAGTGGTGATCAATCAAAAAAATAAAATTAATTTAAAAGATTAAAAAAATAAAAAACAATATGGCTGTTGCGAAATTCAAGCACGTAGATTATCTATGGAATGAAAAAAAAGCAAAAGAATTGGGGGATGATCAAGTTGCTTTATTTCTCTATCGCTCCAATATCCTTGGTGCAGACTTGAGAATTACCAATTACGGTGGCGGAAACACCTCCTGCAAAACAATCGAAAAAGATCCTTTGACCAAAGAAGAGGTGGAGGTGATGTGGGTGAAAGGCTCCGGAGGAGACATCGGTACACTGACTCGTCAAGGAATTGCCGGGCTTTACACCAAAAGGTTAAGAGCATTAAAAAATGTCTATCGAGGTTTGAAATACGAAGACGAGATCGTTCCTTTATATTATCACTGCTTATACGATTTGGAAAGCCGTGCGCCTTCGATTGATACTGCGTTACATGGTTTATTACCGTTTAAACACATCGACCATTTGCACCCTGATGCATTGATTGCAGTAGCAGCAGCTAAAGACAGTCAAAAAATAACCAAAGAAATTTGGGGCGATACCATGGGCTGGGTTCCTTGGCAAAGACCAGGTTTTGATTTGGGCTTGCAGTTGGAAAAATGCTTAAATGATAATCCTG
This sequence comes from uncultured Saprospiraceae bacterium, assembly GCA_964419315.1. Taxonomy (GTDB): domain Bacteria; phylum Bacteroidota; class Bacteroidia; order Chitinophagales; family Saprospiraceae; genus CALLVY01. Next base: position 1,278 of record CAYQRA010000810.1, read on the forward strand.
GAATTCGTGGGATTGTCTTGGGAGGACATGGACTTTTTACTTGGGGCGATACCTCAAAAGAATGTTACCTAAATAGTTTGGAAGTCATCGAAATGGCTTCTAAATACATTGCGAAAAGACAAGGAAAAAAACGACCTGTTTTTGGCGGAGCTAGAAGAAAAAGTTTAGCTCCTAATAAAAGAAAGGAACAAGCTGCTAAAATTGCTCCCGTCCTCAGAGGTCTTTGTTCGGGGTACCAAAGAATGATTGGACATTTTACAGACGACAAAAGAGTCTTGGAATTTATCAACAGTAAAGACCTTGCTAAATTGGCGCCGATGGGAACCTCCTGTCCCGACCATTTTTTAAGAACCAAAATCCAACCGCTTGTATTAAAACTTAAAGCAGATGCTAATCTAGATGATGTGCAAGCACTGCTTTCTAAACTAGAACCAAGTTTCGAAAAATACAGAAAAGAATATCAAGCTTATTATGAAAAGTGTAAGTATGATAATAGTCCTGCCATTCGGGACACGAACCCAGTCGTGATTCTTTACCCTGGAGTAGGGATGTTTACTTTTGCAAAAAATAAACAAACCGCAAGGGTCGCTTCTGAATTTTACATCAATGCTATTAACGTAATGAAAGGAGCGGAAGCCATTTCAAAATATACCGCATTGCCACGTCAAGAGGCATTCGACATTGAATATTGGTTATTAGAAGAAGCTAAACTCAAACGCCAACCAAAAGAAAAACCACTTTCGCGAAAAGTTGCCATCATCAGTGGCGGCGGCGGCGGTATCGGAAAAGCGATTGCGGATAAACTTGCCGAAGAAGGAGCCAATGTAGTCATTACCGACCTCAACGAAGACCGAGCAAAAGAAGCACACGAATCTTACAAACGAGATGTCTCAACTTATGCTGTTTGCGATGTAACAAACGCTCGTTCCGTAGAAGCAGCATTCAAAAAAGCTTGTTTGGAATTTGGCGGCGTAGATATTATCGTTCACTCCGCAGGCTTGGCGATTTCCAAACCCTTGACCGAAACGAGTTTGAAAGATTGGGAATTATTGCAAAATGTTTTGGTGAAAGGTCAATTTAATCTTGCCAAGGAAGGTACAGAGACTTTGCGTAAGCAAAACATGGGCGGTGATATTATCAATATTGCAAGTAAAAATGGTTTAGTCGCAGGTAAAAATAATGTCGGCTACGGTACCGCCAAAGCGGCACAACAACACATGACCCGTCTTTTGGCTGCCGAGTTAGGACCTGAAAAAATCCGAGTAAATACCGTCAACCCGGACGGTGTTATCATTGGTAGCAAAATTTGGGAAGGTGCTTGGGCGGAAGGTCGGGCAAAAGCTTATGGCATTACGGTTGAAGAATTGCCCGCTTTTTATGCAAAGCGAAATTTGATGAATGAAATTATTCGTCCTGATGATATCGCCAATGCCGTATTTTCATTAACTGCCATATTGGATAAATGTACAGGAAACATTCTAAATGTGGACGGAGGTATGGCAAACGCTTTTGTGCGATAACTTGAAAGTTCAATACAGAAATAAAAAAATATGATAATCAAATCATCTGACCTAAAAGGATACAATCAACGATACCTTTCTGAACACCATGAAAAGTTTGGTTCCCTGAATCTTCAATTGGATAAATTGGAAATCAATGCCGATGATATTGTCGAGCGATTACAAAAATTTCAAGTGGCCATTCCGAGTTGGGCATTAGGGGCTGGTGGCACTCGATTTGGCCGATTTTCCATTGGCGGCGAACCTTCCAATTTAGAACAAAAAATAGATGATGTAGGACTCATTCATTCCTTGACACAATCGGCTGGAGCTATTTCGCTGCATATTCCTTGGGATATTCCAAAAGATACAAAGGCCATTAAGCAACGAGCAAAATCACACGGTTTGATTTTCGATGCGGTCAATTCCAACACTTTTCAAGACCAAAAGAATCAAAGCCATAGCTATAAATTTGGTTCTCTTTGCCATACAGACAAAGCGGTTCGGGAGCAAGCGATTGCACATAATATCGAGGTCATTGAAATTGGTAAGGCTCTGGGATCAAAATCCATGACAGT
>CAYQRA010000811.1:0-3346 GCA_964419315.1 uncultured Saprospiraceae bacterium
TGGTGTTATTTCTCTTTTTGGTTATTTAAACCGTTGGAATGATTCTCAAGGTACAGACATTGAAGATGGAGCGGTTGAAAGTGCCAACCAATACCTTGGTAAACATGGTTGGGAAAAAGGCAAGCATGATGGAACTGTTTATTAGACCTTAGATAACAGTATTAAGATATTGGACCCTGCCAATTGGTAGGGTTTTATTTTTAGAGACAATCTCTAACCTTTTCTCTTAGTATGGATAAAACCTCACCCTCAAACCAAGGATTCTTTGTGAGCCAAAATCTATTTCTGGGTGATGGATGTGGTAAAGGAAAATATTTTGGCAAATAGTTACGATATGACCTTACTGTTTCGGTCAGGTTCTTTTCCATCTGTCCTTTCAAATAATAATTCTGGGCATAGATACCTATCAAAATTATTAATTCTAAATTGGGCATGTTGTCCCACAATTTTTGATGCCACAAAGGAGCACATTCAGGTCTTGGCGGCAGATCGCCTCCTTTACCTTTTCCTGGATAGCAGAAACCCATAGGTACTAAAGCTATTTTAGTTTCGTCATAAAACACCTCATCTGAAACTCCTAACCATTTGCGTAACTGCCTGCCACTGGGGTCGTCCCAAGGGACTCCTGTTTCATGCACTTTGGTACCCGGTGCCTGACCAATGATAATAATCCTAGCCTCTGAGTGAGCAGCTACAATGGGTCTTGGGCCTAAAGGCAGATACTCAGAACAAACTTCACAAGCCCTAATCTCTGAAAGTAATTTATTCATCTTTCTTTAGATAAAAAGTTTAAGCAAATAAATCGTCAACATCCCCCAAAATGTTCCCGTAGCCATGCTTAAAATTGCCAAAACAATAGCGTGAGGCATCCATTTTTTTTGATAAGCCGCAGTAACTGCTGGCGCAGTAGCTATTCCGCCAACATTAGCCATACTTGCTATTGGAACCCACGCCATATTTACGTTTAAAGCTTTTGCGGCTAATACCATAAAAACAAAATGTCCAATCAACCAGATTAAGAGAAACCCAAAAAAATACAAGTCAAATCCTAAGGTTTCAAATTGAAGTTTTAGCCCTAAAACTGCCATCACGCAAATTATTAATACAGCCCCTGCTTTAAGTGAAAACTTAAAATTCCAACGAGGAATAAAATTTCCTAAAAGCAATCCTAAAATTGATAATGACACAACTTTCCAAACGAAACCAACTACCAAATAATTAGTAATTAAAACTAAAGTCAATAAGACTACTATTGTGAGCCAAACTGGCAAAGTATTTTGGCTCTCTGATCGAATGTCCTCGGGCAATTCTTTATCTGTAATTTTAAACCACTTATTGAGCTTATTACTTTTTTTAATCCCCTGGAACATTAAGATTGTCCAAACATTTACAAGAATGTTGTCCATGACCAAAACTGATAGAAAAATTGCTTCCGGACAATTGACTAATTCTTTTAAAACCAATTGACTTGTGCTACCGCCAATCCAACTGCCTACTATGGGGGGAATGCCTTTCCAAAACTCCTTTTCAGACAGGGTACTAACAACTAAATCTGACTCACTAAAAGAAAATACAAATACAACAGGAAATAGTGCTATAAATATCGAGCCTGCCAAGAATACCAAGATAGGTTTGTAACCTACCGCTTTTAATTGCCCTAAAGATAAACTTGCCATAACAGAAAGGATAGCCAAGGGAATAAAATAGTCTTTACTAAAATTGTGAATTGTAGCTTGGGAATAATCAACTGAAAAGAAGTAGGATATTAAAGCCGGTATTAGGTATGCCAATAAAATTGCTGGCACCCAATCAAATAACGATTTTACGTGTTTGTTTTCCCATCGGTCTAAATAATAAACCAGTAAAACCGTAAAAACGGTAATAATCCAAGGTGTTATCATTTTTCTAAAATCCCAAGATGAATAATTCTGCCTCCAGACATATTTACAGGGTTAGTGCTTTTTCCAATAACAATTCCATCTTCTGGCGCTTTATAAGTTGCTGTTAATTCCCCAAAAGAATTTCTTAGTATAGCTATAGTATCGCCTTTTTGTATTTTTTGATTTAAGCTCACTTTAATATCCAAATAACCTCCCTTGTCCGTGTATATCCAATATGATTTTGAACATATATTGTCAATTGTGGGAATTACAATTTCACCTTCCATTAACCCTAAATGAACAATTAAATTTTTAAGGCCTTTTACGCCTCGCTCAATCATATCTTTTTGATAAACCTGTGGGTTTCCATATTCCATGGTTATAGATTTAACCCCTTTGCTAATTGCAAATGCTCGCATAGTTAGTCCAGAGGCAGAACCAAAACTAGCCTTCCCTTTGTTAGATACAACTATATTTGGTTCCAATACCTGTAGCATACCCGCTAAAGTTTCATCGAACATATCACCACGCCCATAAAGACTGTTTATTCTACCAAAACTTGCCGTATGTAAATCCACATGATAATCAAACAATGGGATAATCTTTTCGCCAATCTTATATGCCATTTGTTCGGATCCATTACCATTAAGTTTTCCTGGGAAAATGCGATTTAAATCTACTCCATCAATAAATTTGCGTTGATTCCTACTTATGGCTAAAGTATTTAAGCCTGAGATAGCGATAATGGTTCCTTTTAACTTGGTCACATCAATCTTAGAAAATAGCTGGTGTATAATAGCAATCCCATTTAACTCATTCCCATGGATAGCTGCAGTTAATCCTAAAACTTTGGATGTTCCATCTCCTTTGGCAACTAATATTGGTACTTTAATGGGGCCTTCCGTATTGTCTTCTCCTAACTGTAGCCAAAGTTTATGAAACTTTTTGTTTTCTAGGAGCTCAATATCTATTTTCTCTACAAGCTTTGGTTGGGAATAGGAATTTAAAACAAAACTTATTGTTAAGATTAGAAAAAGACTAATTCTCATTATTGGTAAATTAACTACTTAAATATAGTCTTTATTTCTTCCCACTTACAATAATTACTATTTCGCCCTTTGGTGGTTTTTGGGTGTAGTGTTCTAATACCTCAGCAACTGTTCCCCGGATAGTTTCTTCGTACATTTTTGTTAATTCGCGAGATACCGAGACCGGTCTGTCTATTTCAAAATATTCTTTAAATTGCCCCAGTGTTTTCAATAGCTTGTGAGGAGATTCATAAAAAACCATAGTTCTTTTTTCCTCTGCTAAAAACTCTAGTCGTGTTTGTCTTCCTTTCTTTACCGGAAGAAAACCTTCAAAGACAAAACGGTCATTTGGTAGTCCGCTATTTACCAATGCAGGTACAAAAGCAGTTGCTCCAGGCAAACATTCTACTTCAATATTGTTTTCTACGCAGGCACGAG
>CAYQRA010000812.1:0-3335 GCA_964419315.1 uncultured Saprospiraceae bacterium
AGTGTTTGTTCTTCTTTTTGGTTGACTCACACACGGGATTTGTCAGAGAACCATATTTTATAATAACTTCATTGTTCTTAACTCCTCTTTCCTGCCTTGTCAATGAGCTAATTAGGCTTAAATAGCTATGAATTGAAACGAATATTATTTGATCTAGGTCTTCCTCTCTAGAAATTCTCCATAATTCCTTTCTACCTTTTTTGTTCAAAGGCTTCTACTACTTCCACTGTAATCCATTAGAAGCGGTCTGAATACTCTCTAACTTACCTCAGCGTGTTTAATCTCTAACCTTTATTTCCTTTACCTGTCGGTAAAGGCGACTTTCTAATAAAACAAAATTATATAGAATAAACCCTAAGATACTTCGAAAACAAAAAATCAAAATCACTTAAAATTATTTAAAATTAAAATCATGAAAAAACAAATGTTAATTTTGACGATAGCAGTCGCAATATTGGGAATTCGATGGATCGAACCTGATCAAAAAGCAAAAACTGCTGATTCGGAAATCACTAATGTGGAAGCCTTTGAAGAAGTGAAAGTCATGTTTGAGCAAAATGCAACGGATGGAGATGTGGAAGTTGTATTTGAGGCAAAAGGAGGGGATAGTGGATTGGCTACTTTCAAAATAGTTTCCCCTGATGGTCGAACCGTTGTTGATCTTGCTGCTCCTGATAAGTCAACTCTTGGTATCCGATTCTTTCGTTTAGAGTCTCCTGAGCCACCAGAATATGACGTCGTTATGAAAGCATATCCCGAAGGAACTTATCAATTCATGGGGACGACGGCAGATGGTACCCAATACAAAGCAGAGGCTAGTCTAAGCCACACTTTACCTGATACCGTTTCCTTTATCAACTTTGTCAACGAATCGAAAAACGTACCCATGGAAAACTTACAATTCAACTGGACTCCGGTGGAAGGGGTAAGCAAATATTTGGTTAAATTAAAAGACGAAGAGACCGAGGATGTCGTTACTGCAATCCTGCCGAATACCGTGACTTCCTTTGATGCTCCATCTAATTTTTTACAAGGAGGTAAGTTGTACCAAATCGCAGTTGCTACCGTAACAGAGGCAGGGAATATTTCATTTTTGGAAAATAAATTTACAACAGCAGAAAAATAATAATCGTTTAAAATTAGCTTTATCCAATCTCCATTTGTTTTCAAAGATTTAGCTTAAGGAGAGAGGGGGAGCAGTATTTTCATAGGGTCTATCAAGTCGAGGAAACTTAACTTGATAGACCCATTTTAATAGAGGGAATAAGTGCTTGGGCAATAGGATTTATGGAGTAAGTTGCACTTATTTATGTGCGATCAATTTCTCAACAATTCCTTCCAACATTTCCTGATTTTTATCGATAAAAACCAAACCTGCTTCTTGGAGGTTTTTAGTATTTTCGAAGGAAGCATCATCCATTTCTTCGCTGGCATTGTGAAGGCTTGGATCGAGACGATAATAATCTCCTTGGTGTTCCTCATCAAGAGTATCCCAGATTTGTCTCAATTGATAACTGACGGTTTCCGCATTCCCGGACATCAAGATATCAATGATTGGTTTTACCCAATTGACAATTCCGCGATCGCGCATTTGGCGAAACTTATATTTCTTATTTTCCGTACCCGTACTGATCGAAACGATCAGCATATTTTTGGCCGTTGGATGAGTTGGTTTTTCTGCATCGCAAAGAACTTCTGCAAAATCCATTTTCCGAGCTTCCGAATAGGCGCATAGGGAAGGGTTGTTGGCAAAAACACCACCGTCGAGTAAGCTGTAAGGCGTTCCCAGTTCAGAGTGGATTCTGACGGGTTCAAAATAAGTAGGCGCTGCGGAAGTAGCCCGTGCTACATCGCGGAGGTAAAAGTTTTTGACTTTGTCATGAGCATCGGCAGAAGTGAAAAATTTGGCACTGCGATTTCGAAAATCATAGGCGGTAACCATGGTTGGTTTCAATAAATCTCGTAGCATCAGATCGCCACAATATTCATTCATCAATTCGGTAAGCGAATGCGCATCGTATTTTTCATCAATCAAACCCGCCATAGAAGACAGCCGTTTGAATAGGTCCAAATTGAAAATGCGAAAGCCTTCTTTGACATAAAGATGAAGTGCCTTTTCTGCACTGATTTTGGGTCGCAGATTTTTATCAGGAATATTATAGAGAATGGATAAAATACCTCCAGTACTTGTTCCCACAAAAAGATCAAAATAATCGCCAAGCCGCACCTCATTTCCTTCTCGACTTCGCAATTCTTGTTCTAGGTAATTCAGAATTGTCGCGGGAAGAATGCCACGAATACCACCACCATCAAGAGAGAGGATACGAATTTTTTTCATAGGTCTATTCTTAGTTTAAGTTAAGGCCAGATGGACGTTTTTTAAAAATAGTATTGCTTTCTTTTTTCTGAAAAGCTGGAAATAATAACGCAGAGACCTAGAGGATTGGTTTCACTAAAACAATTCTCCAAACCTCTGCGTCGCCTTACTAAAATTGAGTTCTTTTTGGTAGACCACGGGATTTGTCCAAGAACGTAAATCCTTAAAGTCAGACTAAGATTCTGGCCCGAGTACCGCATCAAAAGTTCGATCAATGACGAGGTTGAAAAAAGAAAATTTAAATTGATCGGCACGGATTAATGCCAAGCCTGAATTTTTTAGCGCAGACATTTTCATACTGTCTTGTTGGCTATTGACCAAAAACTCGAAATCATCGGTGGTTAACAAATCTTTTTCTAAAAGATTAGACCAACGTTTTAGATCTTTCTTCATGGCAGTCAATTGCTTACGGGCATCCTTAGCAGCTTCCTTGCGGTATTTTCTAACCGTCAGTCTGGCAAGGGCATCAATATCTTTGCGGAGTCCGCGGACTAAAGTATTAAATTCTTTGGTATCTGGCATCGGTGTTTGTTTTTGAAAGAAATTATTTCTGTAGAAACAACTTCTAATGAATGGTATTGGTTTTTTGTGATACTGCGTACTACTTAAGTACGCTTACTTACTCTTTTTGTTTTCGAGATCAATTATTTTATTGAGATTTTTACCAACCTCATTTTTAAATTGACTGACCAAAATAGTATTTAATTTGCCATCACTTTTCCATTTGCTCAAAAATCCTCCTAGTAGATTACCTTCTGGTTTCATCAATAGTTTCCACATGTCAACCGTGGTTTTATTCTTTTCTCCTCGAGCTTCTTCGTAATCAATATGGCTACTTACTTTATTCTGAAAGGCGCTTACTTTATCCGCATTGGCAGCATAATCTTGTGTGGCTAAGCCCATCAAATTGAGGGCTTCATTTTTGATTTCTTTACCCATATTCAAGGCCTCTAGATCA
>CAYQRA010000813.1:0-3333 GCA_964419315.1 uncultured Saprospiraceae bacterium
CTGCCATTGATTTTTCTGTGTCTTTCGCCAATGTTCCAAACCGTGGTGTAGCAGGAGGAGATCAATTGGCGGTGTCTTATGCCTTCTCCACTTTTTTCACCAACAACTTAGCTCCCACCGAAGTAGAAACAGTTTTTTATCTTTCTCTAGACAAGACTTTAGATAATAACGACATTCGCATCGGTACAAATATAGTCACCGTATCCGAAACTTCTCCGACTGGTTCTAATGGTCTTGACCTTGATATCCCGAGCAATATTACTCCTGGAATTTATAATTTAATACTTTCTGCGGATGACCCCAATGAATATGTGGAGACCAATGAAATCAATAATATTTCCGAGACTTTTGAAATGGCAACTATTATCGTAACGGGCCCAACCAATGGTTTACCAGATTTGATTGCCGGGCCGGTTTCTTTTGGCAATAGCTCGCCTTATGTTCCAGGAGACAATATTACTGGCGGTAATTATAACCTTTTCAATACTGGCGTTCAAGCGACGGAAGAAATACAACTCGCTTACTATTTGTCAACCGATGAAAACCTAAGCAATGATGATATCTTTATCCGTGATCGAAACTTTGGCGCCACGCTTGTTTTAAATACAACTCCGCAATCTGTGGGTATCGGCGCATTTGTACCAAACGGTACACCTGCCGGCCAATATTATGTATTGATTGTGGTGGATGAAACCAATGTGATCACAGAATCGGATGAAGTCAATAATGTAAGGGCTTCTTCCAATCAAATTACCGTCGGTGATGGAACTGATCCTTGTGATCCAGACAATACCAATCCGGTTTTCACCAACTGTCCACAAGACTTTGATTTAACAACAACGGGTACCACCGCAATCGCCACTTGGCAGATACCAACAGCTACGGATGCCTGTCCAGGAACGCTCAATGTCACCAGCAATGCCAATCCGGGCGATGCTTTACCGATTGGTAATAATGCCATTACTTATACGGCAGAGGATGCCGCAGGAAATGTTGCCTTTTGCACCTTCACCGTTCGAGTCACTCAAACGACTACTGGAACCTGTAATAATAACATTTTGGAGGATCCCGGTTTTGAAAATGGGTTTAGCCCAGTTTGGCTCAATTTGGATAATGGCGGAGAAGAAACGAATGATTCTTACACGGGGAGCAAGGCCATGAAATTGACTGCCCCCGGCCAAGCCAGAATTATCCAACCAGTAGGAGCCGCAATCGCTGGCGAAACCTATACCCTTTCTGCTTTCGCAAAAATATCTGATGATACGGAAGTGGCCTACATTTACATCAAGTTTATGTCCGCTACCTACCAGCCAATCGTCACCGCCAGAGAAAATATTATCGGATCATCTTACCAAGCTTGGCAAGTGTCTCTAACTGCTCCGCCAAATACGGCCTTTATGGAAGTTGGTTTTGAAAAAGCCAGTGGTAATTTTTCTGCTACTGCCGACGAATGGTGCCTATCCACTGAAGGCAGCCCGCAAGGTTGTACCATCACCGGACAAGCCATCAATATACAGTGTGACGATAATGGAACGCCTATTAATCCCATAGATGACACCTTTACTTTTAGCATTCTAGTCAATAGTTCTGGAAGTTGTGGTAGTGAATGGGAAGCGGGAAGTGAGACGGGAGAATATGGAACCAACAAAGGATTTGGTCCCTACCTCATTGCTAATGGTCCGGTCACTATAAACATTAATGACAAAGACAACCCGAGTTCAACTACGATAGTGAATGTTACTCCTCCGGCACCATGTTCTAATGGTAGTGATAACCAACCAGACTTGGTACTCGCCAATGTTAATTCTTCTGCAAGTGCGACAATAGGTGCTGTTACGAATTACACTTTTGACTTGATCAATCAAGGCAATGGAGATGCCGTAGGTAACTTTACGATCAAAGCTTATTTTTCTACCGATAATGTATTGAGTAGTGATGATATTTTTGACGGCCTTGTTCCTACAGGCAACTTGGCTGCGGGGCAGACGACCTCAATGGTGCCGGGTGCTTCGACGGTCCCAGCTAGCTTGACTCCGGGCGATTACTTTTTGATTTTAAAAGTAGACGCAGATGATATGATCGCGGAAAGTGTTGAAAATAATAATACCTTTATCAGAAATATCACTTTGACAACTGGAGGTAGCAATCCCAATCCAAACTGCACCGCTACTTCTAACTTCCCTTGGGAAGATTGGATTTCAAGAGTAAAAATAGGAAGTGTTCTAGATCAAGTTTCTGGCAAAACTCCTTATAGTGATTATACCAACAATCCATTTCCTTTGACCATTGGAGAAAATAATAGCATTGAGTTGAGTACCTCTTATAGTTATTTCACCTACGATGAGTATTGGAGGGTTTGGATTGATTTAAATGGGGATCAAAGTTTTACAGCGAATGAAATTGTTTTTGAAGAGATTTTGACGCGACCGGCGAATGGCACAGCCAGCAAAACGATCACTGGAAGTTTCACCCTTCCCGCTAACTCTAATACTGGCGCAGCAAAAATGAGAGTCATCATGACGAGAGGAGCTTATGCGAATCCATGTGGCAGCATTGATTTTGGGGAGGTAGAAGATTATTTGGTAAATATCGTCCCGACCTCTGCCAATAATAGAGCCGCCAAGGAAGTAGACCTTATCGCTTCTGAAGTCCGCATTTATCCAAATCCGGCTAGAGATATCCTTACTCTTGACTTGGGTAAAAAAGTAGAATCCATTGAGGAAGTAGTCCTCATCGATCAGTTTGGGAAAATAGTTTACCGTCAAAACATAACCGCCATTTCCAAAACCAATAGCTCTATTGAAATCCAATTGAATGACTTTATCAATGGATCTTATTTCTTACAATTAAGCGGAGAAAAAAGGAAACCCATTGTCAAGCGATTGATGATACAAAATAATTACTAAAATATAATTTTGATTAAAGTCTCCTGTTCTAAAAGCGTTCTGATTTTTTCAGGACGCTTTTTTTAGGGAAACGATTTAGTTATCAAAACAAAGCTGTAAACGAAGGTGTCGAGAAAAGGAAAGGGCTATCTGGAAGGTAGCCCTTTCCTCGTTTTAGCACATAGCACTATGGAACTTTTCTCTTATAAAATAGTAGGAGCTACCTTCCAGATCTATTGATACCCCATATCTTTTTTCTCTTAGAAAATACACTGCCTTTAAAATATAAAAACCCGATTGTTCGCTATTACCTGCGGGTAATATGCGGATCTAAGTGTAGGTCTCCCGACCGACACCACTCCTTTGTTTAGTAAAAGCTATGGAATACTTAGAATTCGAGGTCGGAGACCTCAACGTTAATCCGTCTACGACTTGTAAGTCGTAACGA
>CAYQRA010000814.1:0-3324 GCA_964419315.1 uncultured Saprospiraceae bacterium
TGATAAACAAATTTCTATATTCATGAACCTAACCTGATAGATCTCCAATAAAAACTCTTCTATGAAACGTCTAGGATTCAATAGTTATTAACTTGCCTTTGCCGATAGGAAGGCACACTAGGAAACGACTATTTAATCATAGTAAATCTGCTTGACGGTAGGCAGATCTACCTGAGGGTAGGCAGGTTTCATATGGCCTTGATTTAAAATAAAAACAGACCTATGAAAGAACTCTTGAACAACTATTCCGTTGAGGATAATTTATTCGATGAAGTCCAGAATGATCTCCATTCCACAGGTCATTTATATCATAATTTTTTGGAGGCCATAAAAATGTTAAGTGTTGAAGAATTCAAACGCTTAAACGAAAACGCAAAACTTTCTTTTTTAAATCGTGGGATCACTTATGCTTTGTACAATGAAAATGAAAGTGTAGAACAAATCTTTCCCTTTGATTTGATCCCTAGAATTATTTCAGCCGAGGAGTGGGACATGATCGAACGTGGAGTTATTCAACGAAATAGAGCACTGAATCTATTCATCAGTGATGTTTATAATGAAGAGAAAATTTTAAAAGACAAAGTTGTTCCAGAGCATTTGATCAAAACCTCCTTGCATTATTGCAAATACATGGAAGGCTTCCGTCCACAAAAAAATATCTATTGTCATATTAGTGGAACCGATCTCATAAGACATTCCGATGGAAAATTTTATGTTTTAGAAGATAACTTGCGAAACCCATCTGGTGTCAGCTATGTACTCTCCAATCGCACCTCCATGACGAAAGTATTACCGGAGTCCTTTTATAATAATAATGTGGAACCGGTTATTGGTTATACCAATCAATTATTACAAGCACTTTGGGGAGTATCCGGAAGACCATTAGGAGATATCTTTTGTGTCTTACTTACTCCTGGTGTATATAATTCGGCTTACTTTGAACATACTTTTTTAGCTCAAAAGATGGGCATCGAATTGGTGGAAGGAAGAGATCTTTTTGTTAAAGATGATTTTGTTTATTTGAAAACCATTGGTGGAAATATAAGAGTTGATGTTATTTACAGAAGAATCGATGATCAATTTCTAGATCCACAGGTATTCAAAAAAGATAGCTTGCTTGGCGTAAGTGGATTGATGAAAACTTACCTTAAAGGGAATGTCACTATTGTCAATGCACCGGGTACTGGAATTTCTGATGATAAGGCGATTTGCTCTTATGTGCCGGATATGATCAAATACTATCTCGATGAAGAAGCGATCATTCCGAATGTCCCAACTTTCATTTGCGAACGACCAGCAGAAATGCAACATGTACTTGAAAACATAAAGCAACTGGTGGTCAAGCCCGTAGATATGTCGGGAGGATATGGGGTCTGTATTTGTGATCAAATGAGTGAATCTGAAATCGAAACTTTGAAAAATAAAATCAAAGCGAATCCGAGAAACTTTATCGCTCAACCTAAGATGCTCTTAAGTACACACACCACCTATATCGAGGAAAGTGAAAAACTAGAACCCCGACACATTGATCTCAGAACATTTACCATCATGGGGGGAGAGGCACCCTTCGTACTGAAAGGTGGATTAACCAGAACTGCATTGAAAAAAGGAAGCCTTATTGTAAACTCATCTCAAGGTGGAGGTTCTAAGGATACTTGGGTGCTAAACACAAAAAACTATGCTGGCTAGAGTTGCTGAAAATTTATATTGGATGGGTCGATATATTGAGAGAATCGAACATTGCTCGAGGTATCTCAAAATACAATACTTTTCTTCCTTAGAAGCTCCAATGTCTCAAAATAAAGACTTTACACTTCGATCAATTATGTTTATGTCTGGTTCGGATTTTGACGCCACTGCAAACATCAACACTTCCGAGGTATGGAGAAGGGTGATCTTTGAGGCCAGCAATGTAAATAGTTTTTTTAGCATTGCCTTTAAAGCTAGAGAAAATGCCAGGAGTATAAAAAATAATATCTCCTCAGAACTCTGGGAAGAAACCAATAAGTTGTATTTAATGTTTCGAAATATTGATATCAACGATTTCTCTTCCATGCATGTTTTTGAGTTTACGGATAATCTGAATAGCCAAATTATTGCGATAAAGTCAAATTTACACATGACTTTATTACATGATGACATCTGGCGTTTTTTGAACATTGGAATTTATGTAGAAAGTGTCCATCAAACGATTAGAATCCTTTTGAGTAAAATATCTGACAACCAAATTCTAAGTAATAACGGAGCCAATATTCCACTTAATCAATACCAATGGACCATTTTATTGAAATCCATCGAAGCATTTGATGTTCATAATAGGTATTACAAGGGGAAAGGGATAACGGAGGAATCCATTTTTGAATTTATTCTCACCAATGAACTATTTCCGAGGTCCCTTGCTTTTGTTTTTAACAAAATTCAATACCATTTAACTAATTTATCCGTAAAACCTGCCGCATACCCAGAAGTTTTAGCGAACTTTGAAGCGGTCAAAAAGGAGACATTGCAATTCAATGAATTCAGTAATATTGACGCGGTACTTACCCATCTACAAAAAACCATGGATAAGAATAGTGCTTTTCATTTTGAGTTGACTAAATTATATTTTCAATAGAAATAATTTCTAACCGGGAACAGTTTTAAAAACTATTTCAATTTTTGAGCGTATAAACAACTTCATTACTAAAAAAATAAATCAATGACGTATTGCTTGGGCATAAGAGTGAAAGAAGGACTAGTGGCAATGGCCGATACTCTAATTACTTCAGGAACGGAGACGACGACCTCAAAAAAAATCTCCTTGCATCAATCAGAGCATGGAACCGTATTTCTGATGACTTCTGGACTAAGGTCTATTAGAGACAAAGCAATTACCTATTTTGATGAGACCTTGATTGAAGAAGGGCACGGTTATGATAAAATGTACAAAGTCGTAAACGCTTTTGGAAGCCAGCTTCGGCGAGTAGCAAAAGAGGATAAAGTATCTTTAGCAGAAGCGGGCTTAGGATTTAATTTGTTCACCATCGTTGGTGGGAAGTTGGTGGCCGATAAAGAGCCAAAACTTTTTCTATTATATCCAGAAGGGAATTGGATCGAAATTGGAGAAGCAACGCCATTTACGATAATCGGAAATTCTGGATACGGAAAGCCCATTCTCAATCGGACTTTGGACTATACCGATACCTTAAGATTTGCATTGAAAACTGGATTTTTATCTTTTGATTCAACGAGGGTCAGCGCCAATGACGTTGGGTTTCCTCTTGATATAGTCGTCTACAAAGCGGAAACGGGGGAGATTATTGAAAAGCGATATGAAGAAGAAGA
>CAYQRA010000815.1:0-3319 GCA_964419315.1 uncultured Saprospiraceae bacterium
CGGCGTTACGAGAATGTCCGATTTGATTCATAATTTATTGAGATACTCGAGAGTTGGCAAAAAAGACATTGCCTTTCGGGAAATCAATATTTGTGATTTGATAGAACTAAAACTATTGGGGCTTTCTCAGAAAATTGAGGAAACACAAACTAAAGTTACCTTTTCAAAGAGTACTTGCAATTTATTCTGCGAGCCCAACCAAATTGGAATCGTATTCTACAACCTGATCAATAATGCCCTAAAATTCAATCAAAAAGAAGATCGAAAGATTGACATTGGATGGGAAGAAAGGGAAGAGGAATGGTGCTTTTTTGTAAAAGATAATGGTATCGGTATAGATGACAAATACAAGAAGAAAGTATTCGAAATTTTTAAACGCCTCAACAAAAGGGAAGATTTTGAAGGAACAGGAATTGGTTTGGCCCTTTGCAAAAAGATAATCAATCGCCACAAAGGAGATATTTGGCTAGAGTCCGTCTTGGGAGAGGGGACTACTTTTTATTTTACTATCAATAAAGAATTACAAAATGAAATACAACTACAATCCCATTCGGATTCTATTAGTAGAGGATAATCAAGGAGATGTAGTCTTGATAAAAAAAGCTTTTTCAGATGCAAAGATTGCCAACCATCTTTTTGTTTGTCGAGATGGTCAAGAAGGTCTAGAATATTTAAGAAAAGAGGGAGAACATCAAAATGCACTACAGCCAGACTTGATTCTCCTCGATATCAATATGCCACGACTAAATGGTTTGGAGCTTTTAGAAATCATCAAAAAAGATCCAGCGCTCGGTGTAATTCCAGTTGTTATTCTAACAACCTCTGAGTCGGAGGAAGACATCCTTAAAAGTTATCAATTACATGTAAGTAGTTATATCCGAAAACCCGTAGAATTCACAGAATTCTTAGAAGCCGTACAGCACATTCAGGAATATTGGTTTTCGATTGTCAAATACCCAAGCCTTTCTTAGAGAAGTTGTCTAAAAAAACGGGAGACTTTCAAAAGAAGGTCTCCCGTTTTTTATTGATCAAAAAATTCGGCAAATAAAATTACCAACTCTTTAGTTTATTAGGATTCTCGCCCATCCACTTTCGCGATCATCGCACTAAGGTAACATCACCAGAAAACACTTTCCGAGTACCATCTTCCAATCGCACTTCAAAGACATATACAAATACTGCTGGATTCATATATTCCCCACGGAATGTTCCATCCCAACCCAACTGTGGTAGATTGGGTTCAATATTATTGGCTTGAAAAACTTCTTCTCCCCAACGATCAAAAATCAACATCGTTTCAATCTCTTCCACTCGCTCATTAGCAAATAAGGTAAACCCATCATTGGCGCCATCTCCATTAGGAGAAAATCCATTGGGAATATAAACATGCAATTCTGGACGAATAAACAATTGGATCGAAGCGCTAGCCAAACAACCATTATTATGGACAATGCTCAACACATAATTTTCAGGGTCTAGTGCCAAAATAGTCGTTGTCAAACAAGTATCACAAGACAATTGATCACCGGGATTCCACTGGATGATCTGCAAATCTTCTGGAGGTACATTCACAATGGCCTCTACCAAACCGCTTTCGCCTTGCAATAATTCTATCACTGCCGGCAAGTTCAACTCCAGATCTACGCCCTCTTCTATAAAAAAGGAAGTATCTATCTCACAGCCATTTACATCTGTAATTTCCAGATTATAATTCCCAGGTGCAAGTGGACTAAAGATTCCATTCGTGGTCGGTGCTTGATTGTTTAAAACATATTGATAAGGAGCTTGTCCTCCCTCGATTCCCTGTACTACAATATTTCCATTGCTCGCCCCCAAACATTTTTCTGCCGCCACATCCACCAAAGCGATCCGCGGAACATCCGGATTATTAAAGACCTCTAAGGTATCGGTTAGAATACAACCACTCACCCTGTTTTGGATCAATACATAATAGGCGCCCGTTCCATTTACACTTGGCGTAGGGGTATCGCCATTTGCAACAATAGTTCCAGCAGTAGAAGTCCAAACGATATCCAAGTCATTGAGATTGGAAAGTACATTGAGGTTCAAATTAGTGGCCGTTTCTTCACAAGGCAAGAAAACATCTTCCGCTGCTTGCGACAAAGGCACCTCTAAGAAACTCTCTACCATTACGGTATCAAAATTTTCACACCCATTGAGGGTATCCAATAATTGTAAAATATAAACACCTCCTTGATCTACGCCTAAAGTATCTCCGTTTTCACCTCCGATTAAAACATTCAATCCGGTATACCAATTGTAAATAATATTTGGCCCAGACTGAGAATTAGTCGCATCTATCACGACCTCCGAATCGTAGCAACTGATAAAGTTTGGCGTCTCGATATCTATAATCGGATAGTCTTCCAAATCTGTTACCACAATTTGATCCGTGTTTTCGCATCCAGTAATCAGGTTAGTAGCAGTGAGGGTAATCACTCCGGGTTCGGTAATCGTAATTTCAGCAGCGACTACGGAGCCTCCAAGTTGAGTCCAAGTATATTCTATATTCGGTTCAGGATTCGTATAAAGAACAATACTTCCTACTACACAATCTAGGATCACTCCTGGATCTGCCAAAATCAATGCCAATGGACTCGCAGTACTATCCAGCACGATGACTTCATCAATAGTTGAGGAACATCCATTGGTGGTATCGGTCACTTCTAAGAAATAATTACCTGCTGTATTCACTAATAGTTCTGGTTCCGTACCCAGCACCGCTGACAGGTCATTCGTCCATTCGTAGACATAGTCAGGCCCCAGACTACTCATAGTTCCATCCAAGGTAACTTCTAGGGTATCACAGGTTAGAAATCTATCTGGCCCTGCATCCGCCATAGGTGGACTTATATCCAATCCGATCACGACATTATCAGTCGCGACGCAACCATCAGGATAAGAAGCAGTAAACAAATAAGTCCCAGAAACAGAAACATTAACATCCAAATCATCAGAAACAAAAGCTCCTCCTAAGGTCCATTCATAAGTACCAGGGTCAGAAGAAGTGGCTTGTAGCAAAGCGGTAGTATCCGCACAAGTTAAGGTAAAGCCAACTCCTGCATCTACGGTTTGGAGGCAAGCAGAACAGGCTAGTGGTGCCATTGCAGTCACAACTACCTCACAATCTCCATTGACCATATCCTCTATCGTCAAAATCTGATTTCCATCACTAATCAAATAAGGACCTGCTAATACTAATTCACCAAAATTACCTGATAGTCCACCACCTTCCAATTGCCATTGGCCAGAAGTGTTTTGTCCGACTACCAATAATTCAAAAGTATAGGTATCATCG
>CAYQRA010000816.1:0-3317 GCA_964419315.1 uncultured Saprospiraceae bacterium
CGAGCCCAATGGCCAATTATATCCAAGGGATAAGCCTTTATGTCGATGGTGCGCAGCACCTCAACTATGATAAGATGGGCTTGGCAAAGGTGATGAAATCGATGTTATAACAGGAAATAGCTTTGGTTTTGAAAAGTATCTTGGGGTGTTTAGTGTTGTTTTATTGGGTGTGTTTTGTTGTTGCTTTGTTTATTCAAAAGTGCTTATTTTGTTGAGTAAGAGATCCTGATTTTATAGGCTAGAATATTTTCCATTCCACACAATAAGCTTCCATTGTCCCCGTTTTAAGTACGGATTGGAATTTAACAGAACCTTAACAACAATAAAAGCTATTTACCTTTGTTTGTAGATACCTAGCCTACTTTTGCTACAAATAAAATAATAAAATCCTGGGCACCAGTTCCACTCCCCGTGTTCCTTCATTTTTCAATTATGCCCCATTAAACATCCCATGTTGGGAATAATAAAACAAGATCCCAAAATATCAGGAGTGAAGGAAATCAATGGTCTATTCCTATTTCAACAGATAAAGAATTGCTCCGTCGATCGAGGAGCTAAGCTACTACCATTTTTCGAAAAGTAAGATTGACTCTTGGTCGATTAACTTTTTTCGTTTTCGGCATCGCATGCAGCCAATGGCTTTGGGTACTCCCTTTCATCACCAACAAACTTCCATTTTCTAAATGGACCGAAATTGATTGTTTGGTCTTTTTATGTTTTAAAGAAAATTTTCGTTCTGCTCCAAAACTCATGGAAGCAATAGCGGATTGCGGTGCGATACTTTTTTCATCGTCACTATGCCAACCCATTCCTTCTGCACCACTATGGTATAAATTAAGTAGACAAGAATTATAGGAAGTTGCCGTTGTCTTTTCTGCCAGTGCTTTTAGTTCTAGAAGGGGAGCGGTCCAAGGCAAAGATTGTTTGGTGGTATTGGAATAAGAATAGGGGATTCCTGAATCTGCAAACCAAGCGACCTTCCGCTTGGTGATAATGTGTTTACCAAAAATAAAAACCTCATCCTGTTTCCAAGGAATGTCTTCCAAAAAATGCACCAGCAATTCCTTTGCTGCTTGCGAAGTCATCACTTTTCCATGATATTGAACGATCCCATCTTGCGGCAATAAATTGGGCAGTGGATCGCTATTGAATAAATCCATGTTGTTTGTTTAGAGGCACAAATCCATAGCGTAAATAGTAGACGGTTGTTACAATCGTAAAACCATCTGCTATTTACCTTATGCCCTTTTTTTTACGGATCAACCTATTTTTGCAATCACTCGATCCAATAATTTTTTGGTCGCTTTGATACCTTCCTCCTCTGATAGTTTATTGCCTTCGTATTCTACCCCTACATAGCCTCGATAATTACTATCCTTTACCATTTGCATCATCCGTTGGAAATCAATCGTCGTTTCATTGCCTTGCTCATCGAAGTCATAAGATTTGGCACTGACGGCTTTGGCAAAAGGCAATAGTTCTTCTACACCTTGGTATTTGTCATATTCTTCGACACATTTATCGTCTTTCTTGGTGATACAGAAATTACCAAAGTCAGGAAGGGTACCACAGTTAGGCATTCTTGTTCTTCCTATAACATCTGTCAACCATTTGGCATTAGAAGAATTGCCACCATGATTTTCTACAATGACATTGACATCAAAGTCCTTGGCAAATTCAGAGAGCGTTGTGAGTCCATCCAAACCAGCATGCCCCATGTCTTCCGCACTACCTTCTCCTGCGAGATTGACCCTGATCGAATGGCAACCTAGGGCATGTGCCATTTCTACCCATTGGTAATGTTGCTGAATCGCCTCTTGTCTAAGATTATTATCAGGATGTGCCAAAGGCCCCATGCCATCCACCATGATCAATAAACTTTTGACGCCATTGTCATCCGCTCTTTTTTTCATTTCTCTGATAAAGGGTTTGTCTCTACCTCTTTTTATAAAAAACTGATTGACGTATTCTACGGCATTGATTCCAAAATCATTTTTTGCCTTAGCGGCAAAATCAATAGGGTCTAGCGCACCTGATCGGATCGTCCGATGCAAAGACCATTGGGCTAGAGAAACTTGGAAAAGTGCGGCAGAAGCTTTTTCCACTGGCGGGGAAGTGCTTTTGTTTTTATCGGCTTCGCCTGAGGAAGCATTAGGGCTACAGGCATGGAGTCCAAATAAACCTAAGCCTAAGGTGGTTAAAGCTCCTTGTTTCAAAAAATTACGTCTGTCGTTTTGCATGATGATTGTTTTAAGTGATGTAGAGCGGTATCTATTTTTCAAATACCCTGAATGAGGTAGACCTGACAAAGTTGGTGAAATATTTAGAGTAGACCAAAGCATTTTAGTTTTTTGAGGAAAGAAAATGGGTGACTTTGTAGAAGAATTTCGTCTCAATAAACGCATACAAACTTAGAGAAAACAAAGTCTCTTCTATTTTAAGAATAAGAGATAAAACATATTTAATATTTACTTTACATGTGTTTTGTATCTTCATTTTATCTCTTAATCAATTTACTTTAGCCAGAACTTTAAAAAAGTGAATAAATAATTGGATAATAAATAAAATATTATCAAATTAGCTGCTCGCATTAAAAGCCCACGGACAAGAGAGAGACTATTTTAATAACAC
Organism: uncultured Saprospiraceae bacterium; assembly: GCA_964419315.1. Taxonomy (GTDB): domain Bacteria; phylum Bacteroidota; class Bacteroidia; order Chitinophagales; family Saprospiraceae; genus CALLVY01. The sequence goes on from CAYQRA010000816.1 coordinate 2,632, forward strand.
AAAACTAGAGATCATGCTCATCCTTTACATCGCAACAGGGGCATTTATTCTTGGGGGAGGTCTAATGATAGCAGCTAACTTGCTGTCTCAAAAAGGTAGAAGAAATTTTTAACCGGAATTTTTTGTACTAATTAGATTTTATTCATTTTCACTCCAGACTTGATTTTTGTAAACCAGTTTAGGATTTTTTAAACACTTCATGGCTTGGGTCAACCCATCAAGCGTCATGGGAAACATTCTCATGCCCGTAAATTTACGGATAATGCTTGTTGACTCATAGAATTCCCAACTGTACTCCGGATTGGGATTGATCCATATGAGGTTGGGAAAATGATTCGACAACTTGTTTAACCAAGAAATGCCTGATTCATCATTGTAGTGTTCTACACTACCACCTCTGTAATAAATTTCATACGGAGACATCGCGGCGTCGCCTACAAAAACCACTTTGTAGTCGCGATTATATTTATGCAACAACTCGAGGGTTGGGATATTTTCCTGATACCTCCGGTGATTATTGCGCCATAGTGATTCGTACACGCAATTGTGGAAATAATAAAAATCGAGGTGTTTGAATTCATGCTTCGCCGCAGAGAATAGTTCGGAACACATCTTTACGTGGTCATCCATTGATCCACCAACATCCATGAGCATTAATACTTTTACTCTGTTTTGTTTGGAAGGAA
>CAYQRA010000817.1:0-3311 GCA_964419315.1 uncultured Saprospiraceae bacterium
CAATCGATATATCCCGGAAGACTTGGAAGTCGGGGAGGATGTAAAGGTCTTTTTGTATTGTGATTCTATGGATCGTCCGATCGCGACGACTGAAGTTCCTTTTGCGCAAGCCGATGAGTTTGCCTTTTTAAAAGTCAATGATGTCAATGATTTTGGAGCCTTTTTAGATTGGGGCTTGATGAAGGATTTGATTGTACCCTTTCGGGAACAAAATGAGCCGATGGAAAAAGGGGAATCTTATGTGGTGAGAGTCTATGTAGATGCGACGACTGACCGGATGGTGGCTAGTTCTCGATTGGGCCGCTATTTGAAAAAGGAAAATGAAGACCTAGAAAAAGGTCAAGGAGTAGCGATTCTGGTTGCCGATGAGGCCGAAAATGGATATCGGGTAATTGTGGAAGATAAATATTGGGGCCGCTTATATTTCAATGAAATTTTTCAACCCCTAAAAATTGGCGATCGCATGAATGCCTATGTGAAAAATGTTCGGGAAGATAAATTGCTGGACATCACCTTGCAAAAACAAGGCTACGGGATTGTGCCCAAAACGGCAGATCAGCTGCTCGAACGCATCAAAGCCGAAGGTGGCTTTTTAGCATTGACGGATAAGAGTTCGCCAGAAGCTATTTATACCCAACTCAAAATTAGCAAGAAAGTTTTTAAAAAATCTATTGGCGTTTTGTACAAACAACGCTTAGTGGTTTTGGAAAAAGATGGTATTCGGGTGCTTTGATTTTACAATGAATAGTAGGAATACTAAACTCGTTTGGGTTTTAATTTTTTCTGACTAGTCGAAATGAAAAATACAATGCTTTAATTTGAACCGCTTGTCAGTCGCGCATGGTTTAGTATTTTGCAAAGGGAAATGGATTTCTACGCCTGATTACTAGTGATTTTAATAGACTCCAACTTTTCTACTTCACGAGTAGACCTAAAAAAGCCCCGTACTGGGTAAGTAGGGGCTTGGAGAGAAAGGAAAGTTAATGTAATAGGAACTTACACTTACACTTACAATTTTTATAACTTAGGTTATTACGAACAAATTCTTAGGGTGAATTTTCAATTTAGGAACTTCATTAGAATTCTAAGATTTTTCTCACATCTTCTTCTGTCTCGATCTTCTTATCAATGACCTTCATTACAAAGGTGAAATCTTTTTCTTTTCTATTGATCTGACGGAATTCTTCCGGTCGGAATAAAGCGAGTTTATTCTCAGGAGTAACGAGCCACATCAAATTATCTGAATCATTATTGAAGTTTACTTTTGCTCCTTTGCGCGTATGAAAACGGCAAACGGTATTTCTATTTTGATTGACCAAAAAGGCAGTGTTACCATTGAAGTCATTTTGCGAAGCATCTTTAAATTCTCCATTGACCCTTACGAGGAAAGGAGGGATGGGACGATCACAGTTCCAGATTCCAAAAGTAGTCGCTTGAAAACGATTGACGATCTTTTTACGAATCATTTCATCGGTAGCCAGATGATCCATTCCTTTGTCGCGGAGTACTTTAAGTTTTTCTTCGTACTTCTCTTGTTCGATTTTTCGCAAAGCTTCATAACGCTTTCGCAAGCTTGCTTTCTGTTCTGCCAATTGAGCTTCTCGCTCCGCCATCTGAGTTTCAAAAGTTGCAAACTGCTGATTGAATTCTTTCAGCGCTTTGTCATAATCGCTACCTGTCAAAACAGGATTGACATTGATGCGCATATTATTATTGCCACTAATTAAAGTCAATACATAATCGCGACTATTGATTCGTTCAATCTTTGCATCTTCCCAGTTGATATTATTGGCTGCTTTTTGATCAAAATTAGGATTGTTAGGCGCTAATTGCCAAATCGTTCCTTCGTAGAGCTTTCGCAAATTTTGAATATTTTGCTCTGTTTTATTGATATTGTCTTGCAGCTCATCCCCACTATTGGTTATTTCCTCATCTGTAAATTCAAGATTAAAAGAGTATTCATTACTCTTACCACGTTCGGGGCGCACTGGCGCAGCAGGGCGACCTAAGCTAGCCTCAATGGTATTCAATTGCCGTTGTTCTTGCTGACGAAGATCTGCAATGCCTTCTTGCAATTGCACTTCGACGGCCAGTTCTTCTTCTGTATTTAAAGTAGGTTTATCGGTATCCAATACCTCAATATTATCCGTCCCACTATAGACCCAATTGCGTTTGTCTGTATCCAATTCATAGACATTGAACTTAGGCATTTTTGCTCGGTCAGAAGAAGGAACCATGATTTCGGAGACCAATTCTACATCGATTTTTTTACCCGGTGCGACATTGACTTTCTTACCATCCTGTTCTGCATAAATTTCGATCATCCCGGCAGATTCTAATTGGTAAGTCGTACCAGAAGAATCGTATTGCATAGGAATACCAGAGATAAAGAAATCAACAAAGTCGTGAAATTCTCGATAGCGGATTTCTACAGAGCCTTCTATTATATTTCCTTGATCATCTATAAAAGCAGCAGCAGGAACAATCAGTTTAGAACCATTTTCATATTCAAAAATGCCCCCTTGATTGGCATTGACTTGTCTTTCTGTATAATTGGCCTGAATAGCTTTAAAAGGAGGATCTATAAAAGGCCTTTCCGCAAAATAAGTTTGATCTGCTTTTTGCGGAGCAATAACCGTCGTATGATAGAAAAAGAATCCCAACAAACAAGCGGCCGCAGCAGCTCCTACAAAATACAACAAGCGGTATTTGCGAGCAGGCTGCGCAGGAGTAGGACTAGGAGCTATAGGAGCTTCTCCGTCTACTTGCACCTGAGCGAGTAAGGCCTCAAAATCTTGGTGTTTAGCGATTTGGTCATCACTAAGTTGAGGCGGATTAAGATTAAAATTGTATTTGTTTTCCATAAATTGAAATTTGCCTGTCCAGTCAGAAAATAGGTAAGTTAAGTTTCTAGTAAATCCTATTTAGTATAGCGACTAAAGGCTTGGGGCTTCCCCCGGCCCAGAGATTTTAAGAATATATTTCTTCATCTTCTCTAGGGTACGGTACGTCTTTATCTTTGTGTTGCTTTCCGTAAGGCCGAGAATATCGGCTATTTCTTTAAAAGGTCGTTGTTCAAAAAATCTCATTTCAATCAGCTGTATTTCTACAGCCTTCAGTTCTTCCATGGCTTTGAGCATGGCTTGCTGACGAAATTCACTAGGTCTTTCTTCCAATTCTTCTCCTAGGTTCTGTAAATTCTGCATCTCAATACTCACCACTCTGTTCTTGGCATTATCTCTAAAATATTGAGCCACTTCATTGCTGGCAATTCTATAAAGCCACGCAGAAAAAGGAACTCCTTTATATTG
>CAYQRA010000818.1:0-3304 GCA_964419315.1 uncultured Saprospiraceae bacterium
GGGCGAAGGTATTTTACGGAGGATTTGTAGGGGGATTTTGTCGGGCGGCTAGGGTTTTAGCCTTTCTTTGAATTTGACTTTTATTTCTTTCTTGATCTAATTGCGTCAGTTATTTTTATAGATCGATATATCCGCTCTTTGGTATGAATGTCACCTGTTTCCTTGAGTAATTCATTAATCTGATCTAATTGAATAGTTCTACTTTTAAAAGTCGCTAACTCCCGGAAATCCGTAATTATATCGGTATTAAGCAAATGGTCTCCGTTGCGCCATATTCGAACCCAACCATTTCTGTCGACTGTCACTAGTCTCGATTCATCATGTGAGATGGAGATGGAACTGATGTTTTGAAAGTGGTTTTTTTTAAATATTGTCTGAACCCTAACTCCTTTACCTTTCCATAGCACCGCATTTCCATGATTTCCTAAAGTGAAAAGGTATTTTCCACTGCTGCTAACCAATATTTTTTCTACATTTTCAACGTGTGCTAAAAACTTTTTTTCAATTGCTTTATCCTTCAAATTCCAAATCAAGATATTGTTTTCAGTGCCAACCAGTAGTAGGTCGTTGTTAGGTGAAGGGCAAAGACATTGTATTGGGATGTTAAGGTTTATGATGTCAATTTTTTTATCTATCGTATTAATGACAACTACTTCTCCCTTAGCTCCGAATAAGTAGACAAACTTCTCATTCCTAGAAAGTACACTTCCACTTATGCTCTTAATTGAAAAATTGATGCGATCTGTTGCCTCTCCCTTTCGAGTAAAAAATATTATCTCTTTTTTATTTTTGTCTATCAATAAAATTGAACGACCGTTATCGACAAAATACACAGCTAAAATATTTACTTTTTCCACCTTGTCTATAGTAGCAATTTTTTCCTTTGTTTCGAAGCTCCAAAGCTCTATAGTCGTATTTTTCCAATTAGCTGTAATTGCTTCTTGATGTTCTAATGAAGTTGCTAGTATTTCTCCCGTATCACCAGGTAGGTGTAGCTTTTCTTGAACCTGACCATCATAAGTTGTAAACCGTAAGGCCTTGTCATTCCCTAAGATTACCAAAAAGCTGCTATTTTTTTGATCGACAATTGAAAATAATTCGGAATCCTCAAATTGACTCACCTTAATACAAGAGTCCGTATTCCAAATCCTAATAGTAGTATCACCTCCACCGGTTATGACTTGATTGGATGCGCTGGAAAAAATAGTAGAACACACTCCATAGAGTGGTAAATGTCCTTTGCATTTTTTTAAAATATCTCCTGCTAAATTCCATAAGAATACGCTTCCATCGTAACTTCCCGTTAAAATGATTTTGTTATCGTTGTCGTAGGAAATGCAGGTTAGCGAATTGTTGTGGCCAACAAGTTCTTGAAGTATAGCTCCTTTTTCATCCCAGACAATTCCTTTGTTGCCAAGACTGCAGGTAAAGAAGAGGGAATTATCTTTTGAAAAACATAAATCACTAATAGCTTCAGTATGACCATCTTTAAGTTCTACTATGACATTTCCTTCGCAGTCTAAAATTACTGCATTCCCACTTATAGAACCCACTATGATTAAATCCAGAGTTTCTGATATTTTGACCTTGTTAGCATCTCCCCACGCCCCGTGGTGTATTACTTTCATTCCTTGGCCGGAATAATAGTCCCAATAGATAACTTTTCCCGTTGATAAGCCGATTACTACCAATTCTCCTTTCTTCGAAATTGCAAAGGAATCAATTGAAATAAAGTGATTGTCAAAATCATCAGGATCTTCAATTTTTAAACCAGTTGCGCTATAGATTTGCCCTAAATTTAGCTTCCTTATTTGCTTGAAACCAACATTGTATTTAATAATTATTTCATTAGTTGTAATAAACCAAAATTCTTCAAATCCACTCTTCTCAAAGTAGCCAAATTCTTGAATGTCATTATATTCCTTTAGGCTTCTTACTTTTTTGGAAATATCAAATTCATCTAGTTTTCGTTTACCGTCAATTGTCCATTTTGTTACCTTTCCCTTAGCAGAACAAGCGAAAAATTCTTTTTTGTCGTTAGTAATTATTATTTTAATAATTGAGTTAGAACGCGTATGTAATAGTTTGCTATAATAGACATTCTCTGGATTACTGAGGACGGTCTGTAAAGCAGCCACCGCTTTTTGACTGTTGTTTAGCCTGATAGCCTCTTCTGCTAATCGCAACGCAAGTGTACAATCTGATTCTTGGATTTCAAGAGCCTTTAATGCTAAATCTGAAGACTGCAAGGCGGTAACCTTTTCTTCTACTTCCAATTCTTTTTTTTTCGCGACGAGAGACTTGTTCGCTGATTCTTGATAGAAGTAATAAACAAGTACAAAGGTAGACAGTACCAAAACTGAGTAAATGACAGGCCTTTGGTACAGCAGGGCGATAAAAAGTAAAACAAGGGCAATACGGGTAGTAGCCCTCTGCCTGAATTTAATCCTCTCCTCATTTCCAAACTCTTCTAAGGGCTTTCCATGCAATGTGGCTGCTAGTTTAAAAATTTTCAAACGAAAATCAATATTTTTTCTTACTGATAGGTCTGAAGTTTTTTTGATGTCACGAAAGTCAATGAACAATGGCTCTTGAGAGAAATTTCCTTTCAAGGTTTCTGGAAGAGCTTTCGATTTTTCCCAGTCAAAATCATTAGTGAAATCACTCCAAACTAATGCCCCTTCCGTTAGGCCAATCAATAATTTGTCAATCTCATTGTGCGCGAGCCAGTATTCGATTTCTTGCTTTACCCACTTTGATTGAGCAGCTCTCGGCGAGGCTAGCAAAATAAAGTACTCTGATTCTGCTAGAGCAGCCGTAATTTCATTCCAGAGTTCGGGGGTTGCTGAAAGGTCTGTTTCATCTCTAAAAATATCAAATGCTTTCAGTTTGTACCAAGGTCGGCCAACTGACTGAAGAGCTGTTTGCAGGTAAGGTGCTAGCTTTCTATCAGTAGCATGCGAATAAGATATAAAGGCTTTATATTTCATAGCTTTACTATTCGGTAATCAGCTAAATTTATTCAATTAAAATATTTAAAGCATTAACTATAGCTATTTTGGTAGTTCTACAAATATAAGACTGCTCTTTCCAAAAAACTCTAGGTTTTTTTAGGCATGCATTGTACAGATTTCATTCTTAGGGCAAGCAACTCTTATTTTTGGCAAGTTCTTTAAATTCAGCTAGATTAATCATTGGGGCGTTCTCTAAAAGCGAATTGTCCTTTAGTCATTTTAAACTTGGTCTGAATGATAGGATGGCTCTTAAGTTGGCGTACTTTGTGCTCTAACCTGCATTTAAGCAT
>CAYQRA010000819.1:0-3301 GCA_964419315.1 uncultured Saprospiraceae bacterium
CAAACAGGATGGAGAAAGATTAGTGCATCCGCTTCCTTTATGCTTTGCTGTTCCTTTTTTACATCATCAGGAATAGACAATTGTTTATTCCCTAGCCCTTCTCTTTCATATTCCTCCTCACTCATATCCGACTGAAAACCCATGGCATACAAGTCAGAAATCCCATACCTTATATTTTCTTTTTCCAGCGTCGAAAGGAGTTGTTGCAAAATTTCGTAGGTATACGATTTTCTACTAGGATGACTGTAAATGATTTGCACTTTCATGTTAAAGCTGTTTTAAAATCCGTGCGCCTCTAAAAACGAATTAGTCAAACTCTTAACCAAATAGCAATGCCCGCATGGTCTCTGAAAAACTATGACCAATTACCGAATAAGCACTCAAATTGGGGTTGGGCTTTTTCCCTTCGCCTAGTTTTTGAATATGAATCTCATGCCACTTAATGTCCAAGAAACCGCTATTATCCAAAACCTTGAATCCAGTTTTTGGCATGGGAAGATCGAGGTAAGTGAGTTCTCCGGAGAGTATCCGATTCGGCAAATCCGGGTAAAGGGTAAAAGGGCGGGCAATTCCGACAACATCTAACTCTCCTTTCGCCAAAGCCTTTTCCATCATAGAAACGGTTCTAAAACCACCGGTTAACATCAGCGGTGTTTTCAATAATCGACGGACTTTTTCTATATACTCCAAAAAATAAGCTTCTCTTTCTTTGGTACTTTCTTTCTGCTCCGTTCCAATCATCGCAGGACTTTCATAAGAACCACCACTTACTTCAATCAAGTCCATCCCCTCGCCTCCCAATAGTCGAACGACTTCCATGGATTCTTCTTCGGTAAAACCTCCTCGCTGAAAATCTGCGGAATTAATTTTGATGCCTACCGGAAATTCTTTCCCTACTTTTTTACGGATATTTCTATAGATTTCTAATACAAAGCGAGAACGATTTTTCAAACTTCCGCCCCATTGATCTTTTCTTTGATTGACCAGTGGGGATAAGAATTGACTGACCAAGTAGCCATGTGCTCCATGAATCTGCACCCCTGTAAAACCAGCTTCTTGCAAGATAGCAGCCGTATTCCCGAATCGATCGATAAGGTCTAAAATTTCTGGTTCCGTTAATGCCCGAGGCTTTTTAAACATTCCGGACAAGCCTTTCACTTTCGTTCTAACGGCTGAAGGAGCGACCACTTCCTTATTGATAAAACCAATCGCTTGTCGTCCGGGATGATTAATCTGTGGCCAAAGATGTACCCCCGTTCCTTGGGTAACACTGGCCCATTCTTGCAATCGTTTAAAATCTTTTTTGTCTTCCACAATCACATTACCGGGCTCTCCAATCGCCCTAGCATCGACCATCACATTTCCAGTGATTAATAATCCCGCACCGCCTTCCACCCAACGGCGGTAGGCATGAATAAGCTTCGGAGTTGGGCCATGATGCTTTGGAGATAAATTCTCACTCATTGCAGATTTGGCAATGCGGTTTTGTAGTTTGGCGCCGCAAGGAAGGAGCAATTCTTTTGGTAGATGCATGTGGTTTAATTATTCCAACAACTGTTTTCTATTTGGCTGGGGCCTTTTTGAGTTTTTACCTTAGCGCATATTTCAGGCCAATCCCCAGTCCATAATTTAGATATCTCACGGAGGTCGTTGGATTTAAAAATCCTTCTATTGAAATCAAAATATTTTCTTTGATGCTAAATTCATAGCCCGCAAAAACTTGTCCTCCAAATATAAAGTCTTTCTGACTAAAAAGGCGTTCCGAACTTTCCAATTGGTCATTGAGAAAGTATTTTCTTTGGAGAAAATAATTTAAATTGATCCCTACACCTCCATAAAAGCGATTAAACTTAAAAACCATAGAAAGCGGAAGCAGCAAATAAGAATGGACTTCTTTTGCGATTTCGCTATCCTCAGTATTGCTATTTAAATCAACAAAGTTAAGATCGACTTTGAATCCTCTATCAAAAAAAGAAATACCTGTTTCTAAATAAATTAAATCTTTAAATAAGCTTTGTCGGATTTCTAGTCCTCCAGAAAAATTAAATCGGGAGGTATTCTTGTTCAAAAATGCTGCTTCGTAGGAAGTCGAAAAACTAGGATACAATTTTAGTCCGATGGTCGTCTTATAATCTTGTCCAAAAAGGGATATACTGAAGATCAATCCTAAAATAACCAATGCTTGTTTTTTCATTCTTTATAGTTTTTTTTGATATACTTAAGAAACTGGAGAACTGTTGATCCCTCCTGTCCTTTGCATTTATTATTGGAACGTACAAATTAAGATTTTATTTAAAAAAGAAAAGTCAAAAAGTATTCATTGCTAGCTGGTTCAGATCAATTTTCTGGGCTTATTTTTTGCTTAGAAATAATTTGGCTTTTACAACAAAATCTGTCTTTGTTTCTCCTTCGTGCGCGCCGTGAGATACGTTTGGCAAAACCCAAAGGTCAGACGCTGGCAAATTCTTTTTCACCCGCACAACTTCTTCAAAATCCATTCCTTCATCATCGTCTCCAAGCATAATCAGAACTTCTGGTTTTATACTTTGCAATTCTTCGTCACTGAGTTCTACAACATAATTGAGAAACTGTTCCATCAAACTTCTTATCTTATCATCTGTTCCATGGTATTTTTCCAACCAAGAAAAGTTAGCTTTATTTTCAAAAGTAAAAGCTTTTTGATATTCCTCAAAATCATGTACACTCCAGGTCCCAACCGCACCAATCGTTATCATCGATTCTATCAAGGAAGGATTTAACAGTGCCAGTTGATAAAGTACATCCCCTCCAAAACTAAATCCTATTGCCTTAATTTTTTCTAAATTCAAAAATCGAACTAAGGCATTAAGATCTTCTGCAACGGATTTTACGGATAAATCCTCTTCAAATTTATCAGATTTTCCGTGTCCCGTCAGATCGACCAAATATACTTCGTACTCCGGCTCAAAGTCATTGACATAAGGATGCCAAGATTGGGAAGAAAGCGTATAACCATGCAATAGAAAAAGGGGTTCGCCTTCGCCATAAACCTCATAATAGAGGTTCTTCCCATTCACGGAAACTAAAGCGGATTTCTTTGGTGACTGGGCAAACATATAAATTGACATTAGGGTAAAAACGAGTAATGTTGCGTATTTTTTCATTTGCTTTTTTTGATATTTCTACTAATTTTTTCGTCGTTCTTTTTTTTAAAAGGAGGAGATAAACTTATTACAATTCACTTCCAAATTTTAAATTGCTTTATCAATTTTTGAGGGGCTTCCTTTTCCTCCGCCATTTTATTGGATACAGGCTTACATCA
>CAYQRA010000820.1:0-3292 GCA_964419315.1 uncultured Saprospiraceae bacterium
AGTATCACATTTGGCTTCAGTATGACCATTGCTCCATTGGTAGACATAAGGTAGGGTGCCACCACTGGCGATCACCTCTGCTACTCCGTCCGCTGATCCAAAGCATTGAGTCGCTATGGTGGTCACATTTGCACTCAAAGAATCGGGACTTCCGATATGGATCACTTGCGGATCAGATTGACAATTATTGGCGTCTACTACAATGATCGTATAGCTATTTTCGGCCAGACCGAGTAAAACAGAATCACTACTAATCAGCGTATTATAAACATAAGAATAAGGTAAAGTTCCACCCGAAGGGCTGATCGCAATGCTTCCATCGTTTGCCCCATAACAAGTCAGGTCTTTTTGACTTTCGACAATAAATTCAATGGATGTACCATCTAGGATTCGAATAGAATCTATGCTACTACAATTTTGCTGATCGGTAAGGGTAACTTTATAAATTCCTGCGGAAAGATTGGTGCGATTATCATTAGTACTCGCATCTTCCCAAGTGTAATTATAAGGTGGCATACCGCCTGCCACTTGCGTGGAAAGAATGGCATCCGCACCATTGTCACAGGTAACTCCGCGATCAAGATTGATGCTAATCGTCAATAGTTGCGGTTCCAAAATAATAAGCGCATTGGCGGCTTCACATCCTGTTGCATCAACCGTACGCAAGGTATAATTTCCTGCAGCCAATTGATCCAATTCTTGATTGGTACTTGCGACGGTAGTGCTGTCTAAAAAATAAGTATAAGGTGCTATTCCTCCGCTAGTAGAATTGATAACTACTGCTCCTTCTGTATTGTCTTTACATGGATTATGAACAAGAGCATAAGTAGTGACCAAAGGACTCGGTTGCCCAATCTCGAAAGTTATACTTTTATAACAGCCATTCGCATCTTCTACGGTAACGGAATAATTACCTGCTACCAAAGTATCATTTCTATTTTGATCAAAACCATTGCTCCAAGTATAGATATATCCCGGCGTTCCTCCCGAAACTGACAACTCTCCTATCCCATTGGAAACACCCGGACAAGTTGCGGGCGTCGTGCTTACACTTAAACTCAAAGAATCTGGACTTCCAATAGAAACATTTTGCGCAAGCGTACCACAATTATTAGCATCTTCCACAAAAACAGAATAAGTACCACTTGCTAAATTATTAATAATAGAATCACTATTAGCGACACTATTTACAAAATAAGTATAAGGCTCAGCACCACCTACCCCCTGAAAAGTAAGCGATCCATCATCGGCATTCCAGCAAGTCAGATCCGCGCTATCAATCACTGCAAAGGATAAAAGGTCAGCAGAATCTAAATCAATCTGATCCGTAATCTGACATAGATTGGCGTCCGTTAAAGTAAGCGAATAAGTTGCTGCACTTAGTCCCATTCTATTCGGATTCGTAGAAGCATCTTCCCAAAGAAAAGTATAAGGTGCTGTTCCTCCGGAACCAGAAGCATTGATGGCTCCATCGGTAGAATTGACACAATCTAAAGCATTGATAATGGTCAGTTGACTTTGCAAAATAGAAGGCGCATTGATCGTAGTTGAACTCTCTGCCATACATCCATTATTATCCGTTACAGTCAGGTTATAAGTTCCAGCTGAAAGCATCATGGAATCCAAAATAACGACGCTATCCCAAGTCATTTGATAAGGTGGTGTACCGCCAGATAGGGCAGCGGAAATCGCTCCATCTTGGCTTAAGGCACAAGTGGCATCTGTGGGAGAAAGTAATATAGAAATGATGCTTGGTTCCGACAAGCTTGTACTAAAAACAGTAGAACAGTTTTGATTATCCGTTACCGTAAGCGTATAGAACCCTGGCCCTAAATCTATCAATTGATTAGTCGTGTCGCCATTATTCCAATTGAATTGGAAAGGCGCCTCTCCTCCGGAAATTGCGATGCTAATCTCGGCATCGTCACTATTCATACAGGAGATGGAATCAATAGTTGAATCAAGCGAAAAACCTGCATCAATATTTCCCGATAAAACCGTACTACATCCAATGGCATCTGTAATGGTAAGCCGATACGGACCAACACAAACACTACTTCGATTGGGATCAATAGAACCACTTTCCCAAGCATAGGAATAAGTTCCACCAAGAAAAGGAATACCTCCACTCACTGTACTCGTCAAGGTTCCGGTACAAGGACCATTACAGGCAGGCGTACTAGAAATAGAGGCGATGATTGGGGTACTGTTAATGATATAAACTTCTTGACTCCAATCTTCACATTGGGTATTATTATTGATTCCATAAACCTCATATTTCCCTGGCTCAACAGCCAAAAAGAAACTGTCAACTGCCTCAGTAACCAGAGTATCGTTTTGGTACCATTGGTAAATGATAGGTTGGTCATTATTGGTATCTAGTCGGATGGTATCGGGGCCGCAGAGGTAAATCGTATCTGGTTGGTTGATGGTGACTTCTGGATTTTCTACGGCAAAGATACTTACGACCGGAGTAAAGGCATTATCGCAAGCATTTTCTAAAAACACTCGATAAACGCCTTCCGCATTGGTGGTGTAAGAACTGGAAGTCGCCCCTACAATTGGATTATTATTTCGATACCATTGATAGGTAAACGAAGGACTGGCAGGACTTACATTAAAAGTAACATTGCTAATGCCCGTTCCATCACAAAAATAAATATCATTAGAGGGTGTAATGTTGGCTCCTGCGACCGACCGTTGGACTTCTACCCGGTTGGAGCAAATGCTCACACACCCCGACAAAGTATCTTCCAATGTCGCAAAATAAAACCCTGGCAAATTGGCAATCAAACTGATGTCGTTTTGATTCGGGACTAAATTATTTATATGGGTATTACAAGAACTATTCGTGGTATTTCGGTACCAACGAATCAGCACATGACTATCTGGAGTAGCGACTGATAAACTAGCAGGCAAACAAATTGGTCCAGCAGGACTGACAACTGGTTCTACAAAATTTCCACTGATGTGTACCGTATCAGAAAGGAAATCACCACAGGCATTTTTTATCCGCATCACATAATTGCCCGGCAAAGTCGCCGTGTAAGAAGCATCATAATTTCTATCCATGACTAAGCTATCTTCCAAGTACCAAAAGATAGAATCCAAATGGCAACTGGTAATATTTGCAGACCTCAACTGTACTGGAATACAGTGGCTACCATTGACATGAATCAAAGGGGTCAGGGTATCATGAATTTCAATATCATCGGTTCGAGAAGAACAACCTTCCCGAGTCGTAAGTCGAACATCCATACAACCAAAACCTAAGTCTGTCCTAGCTACCCGG